>CALWGV010000037.1 GCA_944380185.1 uncultured Lachnospiraceae bacterium | reverse complement strand
AGTCAAAGTCCTGTGCCTTACCGCTTGGCGATAGCCCAAAGAGGGTGGGTACAGGGACTCGAACCCTGGACCTCCAGAGCCACAATCTGGCGCGCTAACCAACTGCGCCATACCCACCATAGCAATCATACCTGCATCTGTAAAGCAGCCTGTCCATGCATCTGTGGCGGATGCAAAGCGGGTGATGGGAATCGAACCCACGTATCTAGCTTGGAAGGCTAGTGTTCTACCATTGAACTACACCCGCAAAGTAAAAAACTATCCAATTTTCTGTGACGCGTACATTATTATATACTAGAGATTTTGGGTTGTCAATCTCTTTTTTAATTTTTTTCTGACCGCCCTTTCTGGCGGAATGGGCAGATCTGCTTCCCTGATCTGCATACCGTTTTGCCCGCTTTCCAGGGATAAAAAGAGAGGGACCGCAATGCCGCATCAGAGCGCACTGCGGTCCGCAGCAGGCAAAAGACGGAAATCAGTATCCGGCAGCCTCCTCGTTTTTGGCCAGTTTGACAATCCGGCTGGTCCCCAGGCGGCTGGCGCCTAATTCAATGAAGTGCGCGGCGTCCTCGAAGGAGGAGATACCGCCGGCAGCCTTGATTTTGACATCGGGTCCTACATGCTTGGCGAAAAGCTCCACATCGGCAAAAGTAGCTCCGCCGGTGGAAAAGCCGGTGGAAGTTTTGATGTAATCGGCTCCGGCCTCGGTGACCAGATGGCACATGGTGATCTTCTCTTCCTCGTTCAGCAGGCAGGTCTCGATGATGACTTTTAAGATACGGTGACCGCAGATGGCCTTCAGAGACTTGATTTCCTGTAAAACCTTGTCCGTATCGCCTGCCTTCAGATCGCCGATGTTGATAACCATATCGATCTCATCGGCGCCGTTTGCAATGGCATCCCTGGTTTCAAACTCCTTGACTGCCGTGGTATTGTAACCGTTGGGAAAACCAATCACTGTGCAGACGGCCATTTTGTCGCCTACATAATCCTTGGCCCTCTTCACAAAGGACGGAGGGATGCAGACGGAGGCGGTGCCATAGGCGATGGCATCATCGCAGATCGTCTTGATATCCTCCCATGTGGAGGCCTGTCCCAGCAGAGTGTGATCTACCTTGGAAAAAATTTCTTTTCTATCCATAGAAAATATCCCCTTTCTCTCAGATATCTGCTTTTATTATAATAAACCGATTCCGGCAAAGTCAACTGAAATAATGAGCACAGCGGTGGAAAAGCGGGTTAGCCCAGATAGCTGATGAGCAGAGCCAGGGTATTTTTGACGCCGTCAATATGACTGCGCTCATATCCATGGGAAGCATAGACGCCGGGGCCGATCAGACCGTGGCGCAGATCATTGCCGGCCTTCAAGGTAGCCTCCACATCGGAGCCGTAGTGGGGGTAGACATCCACCGCATAGGAGATGTCGCCGTCCATGGCTGCCCGGACCAGACCGGTGACTACATCGTAGTGATAGGGGCCTCCGCTGTCCTTGGCGCAGATGGAAACCATTCTCTCGGTGCAGGAAAGTCCGTCGCCCACGCAGCCCATATCTACGGAAATCGCCTCATTCACTCCGGCAGGGACGGAGGCAGAGCCGCCATGGCCCACTTCTTCGTAGACTGTGATGTGCTGCCAGAGACAGCGTCTGAGCTCTGGCTTTTCTTCGGCCAGATAGCGGGCATACCCCAGGAGAATGGCTACGCTCAGCTTGTCGTCCAGAAAACGGCTCTTGATATAGCCCGAGGAGGTGATCACTGTGCGGGGACAGAAGGCGACATAGTCTCCGTTGCGGATGCCCAGTTTCTCCACGTCCGCGCGGTCTGCGACATCTTCATCCAGCACTACTTCCATGGTGGAATAGCTGCGCTCCCGGCGGCTGTAGTCCCCATTGACATGGACGGAGGCGTTTTCCAGCTGGAAGGTACCTTCATAGACACCGTTGAAGCGGGTCAGCACGCGGCAGTTTTCTGCCTCTGCATTGTTGGCGTTCATGCCGCCGACCGGGGAGAGGACCAGACGACCGTTGTCTTTGATGCGGGCGACGACGGCGCCCAGTGTATCCATATGTGCCTCCAGCAGTACGCCGTTTTCTCCGGCAGCCTCTCCCGTCTGGACCAGTACGCCACCCTTGGCGGTGAGGGCAGGATGGTAGCCCAGAGTTTCATATTCATGGCAGAGATATTCGGCGACCCTGCGGCAGTAACCCGAAGGGCTGTCGATGGCCAGCAGATTTTGGAGCTGGGTGAGAATGTAGTCGAGATACTTATCGGTGAGCAGTTGTTTCTCGGTATTCATTGCAGGTAAAAAACTCCTTTCCTACTCGTGATTTCCTGGTCTCAGTATATAACAAAGAGGCGGGAAGGGCAAGAAGGCAGGGGAAGATCATGGGAAAAGGTTTGGGTAAAAAGCAGACAAAGCTATTGCAATCTGCCGGTCATCATTGTACAATAGCAGGAAACGGCGACGGGCCTGCGGACGGCCTTTCTGTGTGATAGGAGCAGAATATGGCAAATTATCGTTTTTTTATCCGCTATGACGGGACTCGCTACGACGGCTGGCAGCGTCAGGGCAATACGGACAGAACCATACAGGGGAAGCTGGAGAAAATCCTGCTTCGCCTTTTTGACCGTGCAGTGGAGGTACATGCTTCCGGCCGTACGGATGGAGGAGTGCATGCCCTGGGACAGGTTGCCAATTTTCACAGTCCGGAGGGCATGGAGCCGTTTAAACCGCAGGAAATCGAAAACTATATCAACACTTATCTGCCGGAAGACATCTGCGTCTTCGGGATGGAGTTTGCGCCGCCGCGTTTTCACAGCAGGCTGAACGCGCTGGGAAAGACCTACTGTTATCGTATTTATACCGGAAAGACTCCGCCGATTTTTGTGCGGCGCTACGTGTGGTGGCTGCCGGAGCAGCTGGATGAGGAGGCTATGAGGAGGGCGGCCGCCCTTCTTTCAGGCACGCACGACTATGCCTCTTTCTGCGCCAATCCGCGGATGAAAAAAAGCACGGTGCGAAGAGTGGACCGGCTGTCGGTGGAGCGGCGGGACGATTTGCTGACTGTTCAGGTACACGGGGATGGATTCCTGCATAATATGGTAAGGATACTGACGGGGACCCTGGTGCAGGTGGGCAGGGGTCAGCGCGCTGCAGCGCAGATGCCGGAAATACTCCTGGCGAGGGACAGAGCGCTGGCCGGTCCTGCGGCGCCGCCTCAGGGGCTTTGCCTGGAGTCCGTGGATTATAATCCGCCTTTTTCCGTGCCGAAGGGCGCAGACGAGCGGAGCATCTGGCGGAACCTGTAGAAATAAATATAGAAATATGTACTTCAAATAAAACGGAAACATCGCCAGAATGAAGTAGAAAATAGAAGGATCGTATAGAACGAGGGAAGAAAAATGGTCGATTTTTTGGTTCGCACCTTTGTCAAGGATTATAAGGATACGGGGAATAACCGGGTCAGAACGGCATACGGCGTCCTGTCCAGTTTTGTGGGCATCGCCTGCAATGTGTTCCTCTTTGGCTTAAAGCTGGCAGTGGGCATGGTGGTAGGATCTGTGTCCGTCATGTCGGATGCCTTCAATAATCTGTCTGACGCGGCTTCCTCCATTGTGAGCTTTATCGGCGTGAAAATGGCCAGCCGGCCTGCCGATGAGGAGCATCCTTTCGGCCATGGGCGGATGGAGTATGTGGCCGCTCTGGTTGTCTCCTTTCTGGTAATCGAAGTGGGTTGGACCCTGCTGAAATCCTCGGTAGGGAAAATTTTCCATCCCGAAGACATGGTGTTCAGCCTTCCCTCCGTGCTGATCCTGGCAGCATCTGTGGCGGTAAAGCTGTGGATGGCGTATTTCAATCGAACACTGGGCAAGAGAATCCAATCATCGGTGATGCTGGCGACGGCGACGGACTCTCTGGGGGATGTGCTGGCGACCACCGCCACGGTTCTGGCACTGGCCGTATACGGGATCTGGGGCTTGAATGTGGACGGGATCGTCGGTCTCGGGGTGTCCGTCGTGGTAATCGTGGCGGGCATAAACATTGCGAAAGACACTCTGGCTCCTCTGCTGGGGCAGGCCATCAGCCCTGAAGTGTATAAAGAAATCTCACAATTCGTGGAGAGCTATGACGGCATCGTCGGCTCTCACGACTTGATTGTGCATGATTATGGTCCGGGCAAGAGCATGGCTTCCATCCACGCCGAGGTCCCCAACGACGTGGATATTGAGAAATCTCATGAGACCATCGATCGGATCGAGCGG
Organism: uncultured Lachnospiraceae bacterium; assembly: GCA_944380185.1. Classification (GTDB taxonomy): domain Bacteria; phylum Bacillota; class Clostridia; order Lachnospirales; family Lachnospiraceae; genus RGIG7193. Next base: position 464 of record CALWGV010000037.1, on the reverse strand, counting down.
GATGCGGTGAACAAGCTGGGTATTTTCCTGGTGATACATATGGATCCGGTGGCTGTCCATGACGAGCGGGTGACGTACTATCGCCAGCTGACGGAGAGCCTGGCAGAAAAATTGGTGCCGGGAAGCAGCATCCATGATTTTCGTATCGTAAACGGCGAGGCAAGAATCAATTTGATTTTTGATCTGGTAGTCCCCCGCGAGATTCCCACTTCGCAGGACAAGGAACTGGCGGCTGAACTGGGGCGTATGGTCCAGGCACGGGATGAAAGGTGCTGCTGCGTCATCACGGTGGAGCGGAGTTTCTGCGCTTCCGCTCATGAAGAAAAATAAGAAAAACTTTTTGAAAAAAGTGCTTGCATTTCTCGCAGATGTGGTATATAATACTCTCTGCGTTGATGATTGGGCTATCGCCAAATGGTAAGGCAACGGACTCTGACTCCGTCATTTCAAGGTTCGAATCCTTG
>CALWGV010000036.1 GCA_944380185.1 uncultured Lachnospiraceae bacterium | reverse complement strand
TTACAATCTCATCCACGTCCTTGCTGCGGATGCACAGAGGAATGGCGTCCACATCGCCAAAGGCCTTAAACAGGACGCATTTGCCCTCCATTACCGGCATGCCGGCCTCGGGGCCGATATCGCCCAGGCCTAAGACTGCCGTGCCATCGGTGACGACGGCCACAGTGTTCCAGCGGCGGGTCAGGTCATAGCTTTTGTTTACGTCCTTCTGGATTTCCAGGCAAGGCTGGGCTACGCCGGGGGTGTAGGCCAGGGCCAGAGACTCCTTGGTATCTACGGCGGCGCGGGTCTTGATTTCGATTTTACCCTTCAGTTCATAGTGCAGTTTCAGTGATTCCTTTGCATAATCCATGCCATTTTCCCTCCTGATTTTGTAATGGGGGCTGTACGCCTTCTTTTGCCTCTATTGTAGATTGCCCCGGATGCTTTGTAAACCACAACTTAGTTGACAAATATAGAAAAAAACTATATTTTAACGGTAAGAGACAAAAACAATGGGGAAAAAGAAAAGGAGAGGTGATTGGCATGAACTTAACCCAGCTTAAATATTTTCAGACGGTCTGCCGCCACGGCAGCATTACCAGCGCTGTGGAGGAGCTGAAAGTTTCGCAGCCTTCGGTATCCAGCGCCATCCGTGCTCTGGAGGAGGAGTTCGGCGTCCCCTTTTTCGAGCGGCAGCACAGGGGAATGCTGCCGACGGAGGAGGGCAAGCAGTTTCTGCTGCTGGCGGACAGCCTCTTAGAGCACGCGTCGCAGGTGGAGCAGGTCATGCGGGAGGTCAGCAGCCAGAGAAGATCGCTGCGCATTGGAATGACGCCCCTGGTAGGTTCAGTGGTCATGCCGCAGATTTACGAGTCCTTTTTCCGGGAAAATCCAGACATCCGTTTCCGCATTCGGGAGGCGGCCCAGGACGAACTTTTCTCCCAGCTTGCCAGCGACAGGCAGGACGTGATTATCGTCCCCCATATTGAGCCGCTGGAAAAGGAATACCATTCGATCCCTGTGCTGCAGATGAAAATGGCCTGCTGCCTGGCCTCCGGCCATCCGTTGGCAAAACGCAAAAGGGTACGCGTCGAGGAGGTGAAGGACGAGAGGCTGATCCTTTTCCAGGAGACCTCGGTGCAGTCCCGGGCGGTGACGGCCCGCTTTGCTGCGCAGGGGCTTACGCCCAATATCCTCCTCTATACGGAGCAGCTGACTACCCTGGAGCATTTTGTGTCCAGAAATCTGGCGGTGGGCTTTCTGTACAGCAATTTCGCCGAGAATACGCCGGGTATGACAGGAGTGCCCCTGGATCCGCCGATCACAGCCCAGGTCAGCGTCGTCTGGAGGGAGGGGAGCTACCAGTTCGAGGAGAGAGAAAAATTCCTTCGTTTTTGCCGGCGTTTTTCCTTCTGCCAGGGGAATGCGCATTGATCGCTGGCAAATAAGCAAAAGCTTCACATGAGAAAAAAGTTTCACACAAGACATAGTGTCTTTACAAAGGATGAAAAGATATATATCATAAAAGGTAACGATATACGGGAGGGGGAGCTTTATGGAACTGCGGCAGCTGGAATATTTTGCGGAACTGTGCAGGGTGCGGAATTTTACAAAGGCAGCGGAGAATTTAAGGGTAGCGCAGCCGTCCGTTACCAAGGCGATCCACCGGCTGGAGGATGAACTGGGGGTGCAGCTGGTGAACCGGAACCAAAAGCCTCTGGGACTGACAAAGGCGGGGGAGCAGTTTTATCTCCGGGTAAAAAATATTTTGGAAGAGCTGGATCAGGCGGTGGAGGAGGCTTCGGCCCTAGCCGGAATTGTTCAGAGGGTGATTAACTTGGGAATAGCGCCGATGTCAGGGGTGAAGCTTGAACAGATGCTGAGGAACGAGACCCCTTTTGGGGGAACGATCTTATATAATGTGATAGAGCTTTCTTCCAGTGAAATTATCAGAAAGCTGCTGGAGAGAAAGCTGGATCTTGGCTGGATCATCAACTGGAACCTACCGGAAGAATTGGAATTTATTCCCTTGGAGACACAGGAAGCCGTATTGATGCTGCCCGCAGGTTCTCCTTTGGCTTTGAAACAGGAGATTACGTTTGAAGACTTGAAAAACGAGCCCTTTGCGATGGATCTTCAAAGTGCGGATTCCGCGTTGGGGCAGATTCTCCTGGAAAAATGCCGGCAGGCGGGGTTTACGCCAAAAGGAGGGGTGACAACGCAGCAGTACCATCCTAATGCGCAGCTGACAATCGGCAGCGTACGAAGCGGATACGGCCTGATGTTCATTCCTGCGCACTCTGCGGAAAATGTGACGGATCTTCCTGTTCTTTCAATGTCTCCTCCTTTGACTTTTGAGGCCGGGATCGGATACCGTAAAGATTTGAAACTTACGGCGGGGATGAAAAAGCTTATTGATTTTCTGTCAATCGAATATCCTCGATATATCGGGAAAGATCATCAATTTAAACAATAATATTTTATTATTAAACGAATAATTGTGCAAATCATAGACGGACGGAATAGTGCAATAGTCAATCGATATTTTACTTTTACAATTCAATGACCTTAAAATAGGAGACAGAGGGAACGTTCGAACAGCCCAGACGAATGAATAAAGGAGGAAGAGAGTATATGTCTCCATTGGTCATTACTTTGCTTATTTTGCTGTTTGTGTTTATTGCACTGTTAAGCGGCAAGTTTTCCTACAGCGTTGTGGGCGGTGCGATTATCGTGCTGCTGATGATTTTTGGAATCCTTACCCCGGCGGAGGCACTTTCCGGCTTTGGAAACAGCAATGTGGCTATCATGTTCTGCATGATGATCATCAGCGCCGGCCTGATGAAAACTCATCTGATTGAAAAGATTGTGAGCCTGCTCCCTCTCATCAACGGCATGTGCGAGGAATTGAAGATCAAACGGACAAAGGTTATTTATCCGGTAATGATCATTGCCCTGGCCTTTATTTTCTGGCTGCCTATCGGGCAGGGAGCCGCCACCTATGCGCAGATGAACGGTTATCTGGAGAGCTACGGGAGCGATATCCGGGTCGGGCTGTTTGATCTGACGCTGATTCGCCTGCCGGGAATCATCCTCACGACCCTTTTCTCTATTTTCGTGCTGCCTAAGATCTGCCCGGCTGAGTCTTCCCTGGAAGTGAATGAGAATCTGGGACGCGAAGTGAGTAAGAGCACGATGGCGCCCTGGAAAGAAGCCGCGGCCTATATCATTGCCGTTGCGACGGTAGTGATGATGATCCTGGCAAATACCCTGTCGATCGATACGACCCTGGTTGCCTGCGTCAGCGCCCTGCTGATCGTCTTATTCGGCATCCTGTCGGAGAAGGAGGCCGTTGCTTCGGTTAACTGGGGGATGATCTTCCTTTTTGCCGGCGTTCTGCCTTTGGCTACCGCTCTGACCAATACAGGGGCCAGCGATGTGATTGCTGATTTTATCGTGACTTTGATTGGCGGCAGTACCAATCTCTGGATCATCTCTACAGTGTTTATGCTGGTTTGCTTTGTCGCCACACAGTTTCTTTCCAATACGGCCTGCGTCCAGGTGTTCACCCCTCTGGCTTTGATGGTTTGTGTCCGCCTGGGCATGAATCCGGTAGGCGTCATGGGCTGCGTATGGATCGGCTGCACGGCCTCCTACCTGACCCCGATGGCTAACCCTGGTATTCCGCTGTGCATGGCGGCCGGCGGCTACAGCCTGAAGGACTGTGTAAAGATCGGTATTCTGCCGGGACTTTTGATCTGCGGCGTGGGTATTGTGGCATGTTCCCTGCTTTTCCCCGCCTATTGATCGTCCGTATAAGCAGAGACAATCCGTATAAGGGCGAAAGAATATGAGATTGAAAAACAGGAGGAGAAAATCATGGCTAGATTTGAGGGAATGGGAATAGGGCTGGCTTGCGGCAGCTTTAAGAGCACGGATGTTGCTAAAAAGATATTCGGCGCCGAGCAGACGCTGCAGAGCCAGATGACGGTGGAGGCGGCCCTGGCCCGTGTGCAGGCCCGGCTGGGTGTGATTCCTCAGGCTGCCTGCGATGAGATCAATAAGAAGGCCCATGTGGAGCTTTTGGACGAAGAGGAATTCCGCCGCCAGTATGCGATCACCAATCATCCGGTAGTAAGTTTGGTTCGGGCGTATGCGGCAATCTGCGACGGAGACGCGGGCGAATACGTCCATTACGGTACGACCAGCCAGGATATCATCGATACAGCGATGATGCTGCAGTTAAAGCAGGCCTATGAATTGATCCAGGATAAGACCCAGAAGCTGCGGGATCGGATTGCAGAGCTTGCCAGGCAGTACCGTGACCTGGTGATGATCGGCCGCACCAACGATCAGCAGGCCCTGCCGATCACCCTGGGATTCAAGATGTCCACCTGGGTGGACGAGCTGGACCGCAGCATTGAGCGCCTGAGGGAGAGCAAAGACCGCGTATTCGTCGGCTCCTTCTTCGGCGCTGTCGGCACCCTGGCGTCCCTGGAGGATAGGGGGCTGGAGATCCAGCAGGGTCTGATGAAGGAGGTAGGGCTGGGAGACTCCCGGATCATGTGGTTTACCAGCAGGGATCGCCTGGTGGAGCTGGTCAGCAATCTCTGCATTCTGACCGGAACCCTGGGCCGGATCGCCAACGAGGTCTACAATGGGCAGCGCAGCGAGGTCAACGAGCTCTCCGAGGGCTTCGTGCCCGGCAAGGTGGGCAGCTCCACCATGCCTCATAAGCGCAATCCCTTTATTCCCGGCGAGATTGTAAGCTATGCGCGGCTCTGCCGCAGCACCATTGTGGACGCCCTGGGCAGTATGGAGGGAACCAACGAGAGAGATGTGCGCGAGATCGGCATGGAGTCGGAATATCTGGCCCGCTCGTTCTGTCTGGCAGACGCCGCCCTGGACCGCAGCATCCTGCTGATGCGGGATCTGGAAGTCCATGAGAACGGGATCAGGAGGAATCTGGATCTGCTGGGCGGCCTGATTTACGCGGAGGCTCTGATGATGCGCCTCAGCAAGGACTACGGACGCCTGGACGCCCATGAGATCATCTATGAGCTGGCGCAGAAGGCAATCTCCGACAATCTGAATTTCCGCACCCTGCTCCTGACCGATCCGCGGACGGCGGATAAGCTCACGGAGGAGGAGCTGGACGAGATTATGAACCCGAGCCATTACATCGGGCTGTCCACTTATTTTGTTGATACGATTGCCGGGAAACAGTAGGAGAATAACTACTGGAAGGATAGAAAAAGCAGGTTTTGCATCTTGTTAAAAGGACGAGATGCATAAACCTGCTTTTTTTGCTGAATGAAGACGTTTGCCATACCGCTGCCGTGAGGCGGCACAAAAAGCGTCAATGTGGATTGTCTGCGCTGAGAATATAGGGCTTCAGCACAGTTTCCTCGAGATAATCGCAGAATTGTTCACACCACCCCATGATACTGTCCTTGTGCTTGTGGAGGGCCACCTGGAGATTGATGCCATGGATGACGTAGACGAACATTCGGGTGACAAAGTCGGCGGGCAACTGGGAAGAAAAGATTCCACGGCGTATGCCCTCGGCAAAGTAGTCTGTCAGATGATTGAACATATAGTAGCTGCCCAGTGTGGAATCCCTCCGCTCCAGATATTCGTCAGTCATCTTGTAGGCAATTTCATTGCGCAACTGGCCGGAGGTCATTTCATTGTAATCTTTGGCCAGAGCAAGAAAATAATGGCGCAGCCGGGAGGCGTAGGGAATGGACTCATCCTTCAGCACATCGATTTCGCGGTCCCAGCTCTCGGTAATCAGATCCAGAAAGAAATCATCCTTTGATTTGTAATAGTGGTAGAAAAGGCCGGGTGACAGGCCGCATTGCGACATGATATCCTTGATCATGATATCTTTGGCCGGGCGCTGGCTCAAGAGCTTTTTGCCCGCCTCAATGATAGCCGCTCTGGTGGCGATGAATTGATCCTGCTTAACTCCCATGATATGACCTCTGTTTCTGTACTTTTACAAGTTATGGTTTTATCATAATTAAAAATTATGGCAAAGTCAACTGTCAAAAAGAAAAATGAATGGAAAAAGATTTTTCGTCATTTTGACAAATTAAGATAAAAATACTTGACAGGAAATGAGCAGAATGATAACATTAAATTGAATTTAATAAATATAATTTAGTGAATTATATTTAACACATCACATCATTTAAAAATCAGGAGGTGAGAATGCGATGAAACACGTGAGAATCCTGTGGCTGGGAGGGGCCACCATTGCCGGTACGGATGTGCCGGGCAAGAGAGTAGATCTGAGTGATTACATCCGGTCCATGCATGAATTTGACGGCAGAATCAAGTTTTCCTTTGCCAATCGGACGGACATTGCCGCCGGCTATATGATGCAGATTTCCGACATTGTGGAAGCGTCTGCGGAGATTCGCCGGGCTGTCCATGAGGATGGTGCGGACGGGGTGGTGGTTATCATGGGGACGGACTGCATGGAGGAGGGAGCTTTTGGCTTTGATCTTCTTGCCCAGGATGTGGAAGCGCCCGTAGTAGTCACAGGAGGGATGCGCGTGGCCACGGCCCGCGGAGCAGATGGACCGGGCAATCTTTATGATGCCATCAATGCGGCGGCATCCGATGAGCTGCGCGGAATGGGAGTTACCGTGGTTTTGAACAACTGGATTCATTCTGCCCAGTATGTCCAGAAGACCCATCCTTCCAACAATGCGGCTTTCACTTCAGAGTTTCCCCTGGGAATGGTCATCGAGGGGGATGTGAGTATCCGAAATCGTCCGGTACGCCGTTTTATGCCTTGGATTCAAGTGAAAACGCCGCCGAAGAACGTTCTTTTGCAATATTGCTATCTGGGAATAGACGGCAAGGTATTCGACCATGTGGAGGAGGACGGGTATGACGGTCTTGTGGTGGCAGGCACAGGGGGCTGCGATGTGGCTGTCCCGGTTTTCGACCGTTTGGAAAAACTGCGCAGGAAGCATGGCGCCAGTCTGCCCATTGTGATCGGTACCAGGATCGGCAGAGGCGAGCCTCTGGCATCCACATACGGAGATTTTGTCGGCTCACCCAGCTATATCCGAAAAAATTATCTGGTGACCGGACAGCTGGATTGTCTGAAGGCCAGGCTGCTGCTGACCTTTCTGCTGATGAGCGAGTGCAGTCCGCAGCAGATACGTGATAGCTTTCAGTTATTTGACAGGAGTATTTCCAAATAATTTTCAGGGGGTTTGTATATGAATCAGGGTTTACTTGGGGGTATTGATTACACCGTTATCGTTCTCTACAATGCAATTTTGATCGGCGTAGGTCTTTATCTGGCCAAAAGAAAGGTAAAGAGCGCCAAGGATTTCACCAATGCAGGCCAAAGCCTGGGAACCTTCACCGTGGCGGGCTCCATTATCTCGACCTGTATGGGGGCGTCCATTCTGTTTTCTAATTATGAGCTGATTCACAGAACAGGTATCCGCGGCGCTCTGACCAGCGGCTTCTGGTATGCCGGCTGGTTGATTTTGATTCTTCTGGTGGGACGGATCCGCAGGACCGGCGCCTCCTCCATCCCCGACTATCTCTCCCGCCGCTTCGGCGCTCGGGCGCAGAAAATTGCGGCGTGGGCTGTCGTTATCGTGGGATTGTCCACTTGCTCCGCGCAGTTTAAATCCATCGGTGCGACGATGGAAGCTTTGGGAATCTGCGATCCTACCACGGGCATCATCCTGGGAGCGGTGGTCATCGTACTGTTTACCTTCTTCTCCGGTCTCTGGGGTTCTGCCGTGACCAACACTATCCAGTCGCTTTTTATCCTCCTGGTGGTGGTGGCCGTCATTCCGCTGACGGCAGCTAACGCGGCGGGCGGCTTTTCCACGGCCATGGCCAATATTGATCCGGATAAGCTCAGCTTCAGCGGCTCTTCCATGAGCATGATGCTGTTTTTCTCCTATATGGTCTCAAGCAGCCTGAATACTGCGGTGGAGCCGTCGTACTCCAAATATTCGCTGGCGGCCAAAGATGAGAAGGCGGCGGTCTTAGGACAGCTGATTGCCTGGGCCGTCTGCACGGCAGTGGCGGTTATCGCACTGATCCCTCCGCTGTGGATCAATCAGATTTTCCCGGATATGACCAATGGTTCTCTCTTTGTTCCCCGGCTGATTGCCACCTACATGCCCATCGGCGTGCGTGGACTGATTATCGCGGTGGTATTGTCTCTGCTGACGACCACGGGCAATTCCTTCCTGCTGCTTTTGACTTCCTCCATCACCGATGACATTGTCCGCCCGCTGAAGCCCGATATAGGGGATAGGCAGCTGCTGCACATCAGCCGCCTGGTCATCGCCGTCGGTGCGGCTATTATTGCTTTTATGGCCATAGTGGTTCCGGATATCGCCACGGCCTTCAAGATCGGCGGCAATGCTTTCGGGCCTGTGGTGGCGGTCCCTGTGCTTTTGAGCTTTTTCTGGAAAGGCGTCAACGACAAGGCGGTTACCATTTCCATGGTAGTCTCTCTGATCGTCAGCGTGGGCATGGACATCTACTTTGTCTATGTGACTGGCGAGGGGGCGATCGGCAATGTCTATGCCGTGGCAGTCAGTCTGATCATCACCATTTTCGGCTCACTTTATTTCAATGCCAGAGAGAAGAAGACAGCGTGAGAGGGGAGGAAAAATCACTGTGGATGCATTGATGCAGAACTACATAGACATAGAAAAGAAAAATTTGCTGTATGATTATCGGCATCGCGGAGCTCATCAGACTTGGATCAACAGAGCGTACGCCATGATGCTGACGGAGCAGGGCCTTCTGGACCGCGCAGACTATCAAAAGATCGACCGGGGGCTTGTGCAGGTGCAGGAAAATCTCACGGAACAGGAGCTGATGGCAGCTCCCCACGGACAGGATATTTATTTCGCCAGTGAACAAGCCCTCTATCGGTGCATCGGCATGGATACAGCCTGTAAGCTTCATGTGGGACGCAGCCGCAACGATCTGTATTATACCCAGTACCGTATGAGTCTGCGGGAAGCTGTCTGGCAGATCAGCGAAGAAATTTTGGAGACGCAGAAGCTTCTGGAGGAGAAGGCAGCCGAACATTTTGATACGATCATCCCCTATTATACCTATGGTCAGCCTGCTCAGCCCGGTACCTGGGGACATTATCTGATGAGCATTCATCTCTGCCTGGAGGGCGATCTGGGGCGGTTGCAGCGCGCTTATGGCTGTATCAATCGCTGCCCTATGGGGGCGGCAGCCGGCATAGGCAGTGCGTTTCCGCTGAATAAGGAGCGCATGGCAGAGCTTCTGGGGTTTGACGGCGCTATTGAAAACACGCTGATGGCTAACTCGGCGGTGGATTATTATCTGGAGCTAGAGTCCGCCATGGCTATTCTCAGCACGACTCTGGAGAGGGTGGGGAGTGATCTGGATTTCTTTGCTACAATGGAATGCGGCATACTGGAGGGAGATAAGGAGATCAGCAGTGGTTCCTCCATCATGCCGCAGAAGAAAAATTACGGCCCGGGCGCCCTGCTTCGCTGCCGCGCTCTCTCCATCTACAGCAGTCTTCAGAATGCGATGACGGCGGCCGGGTCCGTGACGATGTTTCCTGTCCATGAGACTTACAGCTATTTTGAAGATTTCTGGCGGAATGCAGACGACCTGATCGGCAGCCTGAGGCTGCTTAAGCTGGCGCTTGAGCATTCCCGGATCCGCGCAGATGCAGCGCTGGCCAGAGCGCGTGACGGATTTACTGCGGCTACGCATATGGCGGAACAGCTGACTATGGAAATAGGAGAGCCTTTTGTAAAGACCCATCATATCGTAGGAGGAATGATTCATCGCCTGATGGACGAGGACCGTCTGGCTGTGGAAAATATGACCGGCGAGCTGATGAGAGAAGAGTCGGTAAAGGCTGTAGGATTTCCTGTGGAGCGGACAGACGCGCAGATTGCTGAGATGCTGGACCCGCTGGCCAGCCTGAAAGCTAAAGTCACCGGCGGGACCCCCAGGCCGGAGGATACGCGCCTGCTTTTGGAGACAGGGCAGAAGAAAAGGGAGGAAAACGAAAGATGGCTGGCTGCTGCCCGAAAAAAGGCGGAGGATGCCTACCGGCAGGTGGAGCGGGGTATTTGATAAAACCCCTCCCCCGCTTTTATCCGCGATAGTCTTCTCGGATAAACGGCTCCCGCACTTCAGCTTTGACCAATGCCTGATACAGGCGGGGACGGCGGTAGGCGTTGCCCCAGGTCTCTGCCTGGCGGTAGCTCCGAAGCTCGTCCAGATAGAGAGAGGCCAGATAGATGCCCTCCTGGGGCGGCGTTTCCAACAGACACATATCACGGGCATCGCCTTCCTCGCCGAAGGCGATGCCGTCGTAAAGAGCAGAATGGCCGTTGCAGCCGGCAGTGCCCTGGGGGTAATTGCAGGTGGCGACGGCCAGCATGTTTTCAAAGGCCCGGCTGCGCAGCTGAGACAGGCGATTGATCTCCAGCGGGCAGGCATTGGGAACCAGGATCAGTTCGGCTCCCTGCAGCATCAGGATGCGGGCGCTCTCCGGAAATTCTCTGTCGTAGCAGATCATAGCCCCCACCTGGACGGGACCTTTTGCTGTATCCAGAGAGGCAGTAAAAAAGCCTTCACCAGGTGTCAGGCAGTGCTCTGCGCCGAAGTCGCAGGTATGCACCTTGGAATAATGAAGGATGCGGTTGCCTCGACGGTCAAAGAGAAGGAGAGAGTTTCGCGGTCCGCCGGGGTGCTCCTCCAACAGCGTGACAGCTATGGCTATCCCGAGCTGGGCGGCCAACTCGGCAAAAGCATGGGAAAAAGCACCGTTCGCCGGAAGCGCCTCGGCTGTCCATTCTGCGGCCGGCCTGTCCAGGATGCGATACCCTATGCTCCACATCTCGGGGAAGAGCGCGATATCTGCACCCATACGGCTGGCTTGGCGGCAGGCTGCCAGTCCTTTTTTTAGATTTTCCTGTACCGTGCGTTCCGGTGTGAGCTGTACAAAGGCGATATTCAGCAGGCTCATGGCGTTCCTCCCTGTTTTTTCTCTTTGCTTATTTTAGCGCGATAGACACCGTGTTTCAAGCTGCCGGCAGTATTTTTGCCTTTGCCCTTGCCATCGTCTGGACTTTTGCTTTCATTTTTGCTACACTGAACGGGTAAAACGGCGGACAGAGGAGGGGACCTATTTGCTTCTCAGACAGATGAAATATTTTGCGGCGGTGGTGGACTGTGCAAGCTTTACGGAGGCGGCGGAGAAATGCTATATCTCCCAGTCGGCCATTTCCCAGCAGATTCAGAGCCTGGAAAGGGAGCTGGGGGTGGAGCTGCTTCACCGGAAAAAACGGCGCTTTGAGATGACTGAGGCAGGGGAATATTTCTATTCCCGCTGCAAGATAATTTTGAGCCAGGTGGATGAAGCGGTGCGGGAGACGAAAAGGCTGGGAACGGACAGCGAGCTGCAGCTGCGTATTGGCTATCTAAGCGGGTACAGCGGCCTGGAGCTGCATAAGGTAATCGCCGAATTTTCGGGGCTGTATCCGGAGGTAGCCATCCATATTGTCAACGGTACCCATGAGGAACTGTATAATCTGCTGCGCGTCGGAGATGTGGACGTGATCCTGAATGACCAGAGGAGGGCTTTCTCGGATTTCTATGTCAATTTTGAACTGATGCGGTGCGGCTGCTATGCAGAGCTATCCTCCCGCAGTCCTTTGAGCGGCCGGGATTATGTCAGTCTGGAAGATCTGAAAGGAGTGCCTTGCATCCTGGTCGCATCCAGAGGACAGCGGAACGTGGAGCAGGATTATTATCAGAACATTCTCGGGTTTGGCGGAAGCTACCTTTTTGCGGACAACCTGGAGGAAGGGCGGCTGATGGTGGCCAGCAACCGGGGTTTTTTGCCGGTGGAGAATGTGGGCTCCCTTCCCGAACCGGCATCGTCTATCCGGCGGCTTCCCGTATATCAGGAGGGACATCAGATCATGCGCAATTATTGCGCTTTCTGGCGAAAGGATCGAACCAATTATTATATAGAAGAGTTTGCCCAGATGCTTCGCCGGTGTCTGGCAAAGCCGGACTGATAAAACCGGACTGACAAAATCGGCCGGATTTAAAGCTAGAGTTCTTCCGCGCAGAACAGCAGGGGCGCAGCGCTTAGAAAAGAGCGCTGCGCCCTTTGTCTGCCGGTGTGCTGTTAGTCACAGGGATTTATGATTATGACACGGGAAAATTTTCAGCGAGACTTTCCGCTATGCTCAGAATATGCTTTTTATAATTGTCGGGCATGGGCTGTATGCGCATGCAAATTTCAGATGTCAAAGGATCGAAAACAGAATGTTTGGAGGTATAGTCGTATAGAAGATATTCAATTCCGACATCCAGAATCTGAGAAATGCGAATCAGAGTTGCCACGCTGGCAATAGATACTCCTGTTTCATAGCGGCTGATGCAGCTGGTAGAGACATCCAGTCTTTCGGCCAGATTGTCCTGCGTCAGTCCTTTCAGTGTTCTGGCAGCTTTGATGCGGTTTCCAATCAGCTCTTTATAATCTGACATAACATTCCTCCTTTTGCATATAGTGTAACAACTTTGCGCTTTGATTAGAATGAATTAAAACGCGTATAGTATTAATTGAAAAGCTGAGTTGCCTTTGGAAAAGTAAGTTACAGAGAATTCGGGGATGTTTTTCTGCATTTTTCGACACAATATGTCGCAAAAACCCGACATTTGTTTCCCCTTTTTTCTCCTATCCATGGAAAAATATATCCATCATGGAAAATGGGAGGTAAACAAATGATTAACCTAAACAGAGAGGCCGAAAGACTTTTGAGACAGCTCGGGGCAAATGGAAGTTACAAGGGATTTGCATTCGTAATATACAGTATAGAAAAAGTTATTCTGGAACCGGAACTGCTGACTTATGTCTACAAGGGTTTATATGGGATGGTTGCCTCGCACTTCGGCGTAAGCCGCGAAAGCGCGGAGAGAAATATTCGAACCGTGAAGGAAGTGATTTGGGAGTATGGCGACAGAGAATTGCTGGAGAAAATCTTTGGAGACAGGACGCAGGAGGCTCCGGGAAATGCGGTCTTTATCGATGGATTGGCTGCATACTTGATGGAAACTTGCACAAAAGAGGAGTGATGCCGAAGGGCAGCGAGGGGACGCGGGAAGAAATCTTTTTATAGGAACGGAGTTTTCTCCGAAACGAAAAGGGATAGAAAAAGGGCCGGCAGAAGTTCTGCCGGTCTGATGAATATGTCATATATCGCAAAAACAGAATGAGCAATCGATCAGAGTATAACCTCCATGCCGACCTTCTGCGGTTTCAGTCCGCAGGCCTGATAAAATTTCATGGCGCTTTCATTGCAGCTCCAGACATTGAGCGTAACATTATAGCAGCCATGGGCCCGGGCGAAATCAAGAACGGCGCCGTATAAGGTTTTGCCGATGTGCATCCCGCGTTTGTTCTCATCAACACAGAGATCGTCGATATACAGCGTTTTGATATCGGTCATAATATTGCTCTCGAGATGCTGCTGAAAAATACAGAAGGCGTAACCCTGAAGACAGTCATTATCATCTGCGGCGGCAAATATCGGGCGGCGGGGATCTTTGAGGATTGCTTTTAACTGTTCATCGGTGTATTTGCTCTGCCCGTATTTAAAGAGATCCGGTCTGCCCTTGTGGTGCACCAGGGCGACCTGAGCGAGGAGCTCGTGAATTCTGGGAATGTCTTTTTCTGATGCCATGCGCACATTGATCATGATAAACTGCCTCCTTATTATTTATTGCACTGCTTTCGATGCGTGAGAAAAATATATCTCCTTACAGGGAAAATGTCTGTCAGCGCCCGTTTTCCCGAAACAGCTGGCCCAGATCGGTCAAAATATCGCTGGGCAGCATGGACTGCATGGAAAGACGGGCAGCACAGCGGTCTGCCGAAGCACCGTGCAGCCATACGCCGCAGAGGGCGGCCTTGAGCGGGGAGAGCCCCTGGGCAGCCAGGCCGGATATTATTCCGGTCAGGATGTCTCCGCTGCCGCCGCGGGCCAGGCCGGCATTGCCGGTATGATTTTCATATAATTCGCCTTCGGGGGTGGCGATAAGAGTCTGATGAAGCTTGAGGACGACGACTGCGCCGCTGGCAGCAGCCAGCTGAAGAACAGTCTTCTGCGGAGAGCCGGTGACGTCCTGGACAGTGCAGGCAGCCAGGCGGGCGGCTTCTCCGGGATGGGGCGTGAGAATCAGACGGCCTGCACAGCGGGCCTTCAGTTCATCCAGACGCCCGGCCACACAACCCAGGGCTCCGGCATCCAGCACGATAGTTCCCGTCGCCTCTGAGAGAACACGGTCGACTTCTTCTGCCGTCTGTGAATTCACCTTTTTGCCGCAGCCTACAGCGCAGACAGTGGCGCGGTGCAGTGCGTTATCCAGGGCAATATCATCCGGCAGCACGAGGAAGGTGGCCTCCAGGATGCGTTCCGCCACACTGGCAATGACGGACTCCGGGGCGGCTACGGTGACGAGTCCGGCGCCGCTTCGCAGAGCGCCCAGAGCACACAGGGCAGCAGCGCCGCGGTAAGCTTCGCATCCGCACAGAGCCAATACATTGCCGTAGTTTCCCTTGTGCGAAAAGGGATCGCGCAGGGGAATGCTGTCCCAGACAATATCAGAAGTAATTTGATCAGGAATGTAATAGGGCATGGCAAGACCTCCATTTTCAAATAGATCGCCCCGGATGCTTGCGGGATCGCATAGAGAGGCGCAGAGAAAAAGTTGTTTTGTCCCGGCGGGACAGATAAGCATATAATACCACATTTTCGGAGAAAAGTATATTTCACCTTCTCAGTCGGCCAATATCCGTCAAAGTCATTTTTGGCGCCTTGTCTGCCTTTAAGTTTCAAATTGCCACCCACCTTCAAATTTGGTATAATGTGCACGTAAGCATCAAGCTGAGTGCGCCGGATTCGCTAACAAATATTCTGATCGACGAGATGATTAGACGGCATCTGGATGGTTATATTGTAAGATGAGATTCTTTAACGTTTTCTTAAATTCTTGTCAGTGGAAAGCTGGCCGGAGAATGAAAGTATGTATCAGGAGGACTAGTGATGAACAGTTTTACTTATCAGATTCCCACGGAGATTGTATTTGGGAAGGACTCAGAGGCGCTGACGGCTTCTCTGGTACGCAAGTATGGCGGCAGCCGCGTGTTTATTGTCTATGGCGGGGGAAGCGCGGTGCGCAGCGGCCTGCTGGAGCGCATCTGCGGACAATTTGACGAGGCGGGGCTTGCCTATGAGACTCTGGGCGGCGTACATCCCAACCCGCATCTGGAATTTGCCAGAGAGGGCGTGAAAAAGGCACTTCAGTGGGGGGCGGATTTCTTTCTGGCCATCGGCGGCGGCAGCGTCATCGACACAGCCAAGGCCATCGCCATCGGGACGGCCAACCCGGAAACGGACATCTGGAAATTCTGGGTCAAGGAGGAGACGGTGACCAAAAGTCTGCCGGTAGGAGTGATTCTGACCATTTCGGCGGCCGGCAGTGAGACCAGTGATTCATCGGTGCTGACCAATATGGAGACGGGAGTCAAAAGGGGGCTCAGCACCCCCTTCAATCGCCCGGCATTTGCGGTGATGAACCCGGAGCTCACCTATACCCTTCCCACCTACCAGGTGGCTTGCGGTGTTGTGGACATTATGATGCACACGATGGACCGGTACTTTAATCCGGTCACCGACAATCAGCTGACCGATGAGATTGCGGAGGCTTTGCTCCGCACTGCCATCCACAACGGTTCCATTGCGGTGAAAAATGCCCACGATTACAGTGCCATGAGCGAGCTGATGTGGTGCGGCAGCCTGTCTCATAACGGTCTCACCGGACTGGGCGGCCGCAAGGATTTTGCCCCTCACCAGCTGGGCCATGAGCTGAGCGCCCGGTTTGATGTGGCTCACGGAGCCAGCCTGTCGGCGGTCTGGGGATCCTGGGCCCGCTATGTCTATAAGACGGATGTGGCCCGCTTCGCCCGCTTTGCCGCTTCCGTGTGGGGGATCCGGGGCGCCAGCGAGGATGCGGCGGCTATTGCCGGCATCCATGCGACGGAGGAATATTTTACTTCTCTGGGCATGCCCACCAACTTTACCAGTCTGGGGATCGGTGTGCAGACCGATGAGGTGCTGCATGATCTGGCCCTGCGCTGCACTTATTACCGCTCGCGCAAGGTAGGAACCTTCCAGGTGCTGGACGAACCGGATCTGTATGAGATTTACAAGGCGGCCAATGTGTGATGGCTATGACAAAGGATGAGTTATCAAAGCTGTATCAGGATATCCTGCTGGAGCTGCCGGGAAAGAGCAGTCGGGACAGTCTAAAAAGCCTGCAGCAGAAGATCAAGATGGTACTGCGCCACGGCAGCCAGAGGAAGATCAAAGATGAGACCTTGGTATCCGAGTTAATCCATCTGGTGCCGATCCTCACAGATCTGAAGGCAAGGCACAAGTTTGAAGCGCAGGTAGTGCTCTCTCTGCCCCAGGTTCTCGCAGTGTGCGACAGGCTGGCGGCGATTCGCCTGCGGGACTATGAGAAGATCGAAGAGGCCAAACCGGAGCTTAGCGAGCTTTTTGCCTATTTCTACCATGGGCGCAAAGAAATACTGGTATTGCCGCCTGCCAAGGCTTTCCGGACCAGATACATAGAGATGCAGATTCTGGCGAAGGTAAAGGAGGCTATACCGGAAAAGCCTGCCCAGGAATATCCCCTGGCCCGGGCGATGAAGAGGCATTTTATCCTCCATGTGGGCGCTACCAACACAGGGAAAACCTACGATGCTCTGGAGGATCTCAAAATGGCGGGCAGCGGTGTCTATCTGGCGCCTTTGCGGCTTTTGGCCATGGAGGTGCAGGAGAAGATGCTGGAGGAGGGGATTTTCTGTTCCCTGTCCACCGGTGAGGAGGAGGACATCCGGGAGTCGGCCACCCTTCTGGCAGCCACTGTGGAGAAGCTGGATATTCATCACGTCTATGAGACGGCGGTCATCGACGAGTGCCAGATGATCGCCGATCCCCAGAGAGGGGCATCCTGGACCAGGGCCATTTTGGGAATTCGGGCGCAGAGAATTCACCTGTGCATGGCTCCCGAGGCGGAGCGTATTATTCGGGCCCTGATTGCGGACTGCGGCGACAGCTGCGAGATTATCCGTCATCGGCGGAAAACGCCTCTGACTTATGAGGACAAGCCCTATCGTTTCCCTCAGGATATCACCGATGGGGATGCGCTGGTGGTCTTTTCCCGCAAGACCGCGCTGTCACTGGCAGCGGAGCTTCGCCGGACCGGAATTCAGTCCGCTGTGATCTACGGGGCTCTGCCTTACGCGGCCAGGAAGCGGCAGGTGCGCCGCTTTTTGGATCGGGAGACAAAAGTGCTGGTCTCTACCGATGCCATCGGCATGGGGATGAATCTACCGATTCGCCGCATCGTCTTTATGGACATTGTCAAGTACGATGGCAGGGAAAGGCGGCTCCTCACCACGGCGGAGACAAAGCAGATCGCCGGCCGGGCCGGGCGTTTGGGCATGTATGACGAAGGCTTCGTGACCTGCATAGAGAGAAGCGATGTGATTCGCGACAATCTGACGGCGGAGACGGAGGAGATCACTCAGGCCAGACTGAATTTCTCCGAGGCGCTGCTGTCCTCAGACTACGCGCTGGAGGATCTGATTCGCATGTGGTCTTTTGCCCAGGTACCGGAAAAGTACAATAAGATGGATACGGAAGAGCCGCTGACGCTGTTGAGGAATCTGCGCAAAGCGGGCGTAACGGCGGCAGGGCCGCAGGCCAATGAGATTTTGTATCGAATGATTACCGTGGGCTTCGACATCGAGGTGAAGGAGCTTTTGGATCAATGGCTGGAGTCCTGCATGATGTATCTGGACGGGACGGACCGGCTTCCTTTTCCGGAATGTCAGGTGACGGAGCTTACCGAGATGGAGCTGGCCTGCCGGAAGCTGGATCTGTATTATCAGATGTGTCATCGTTTTGGTCTGCCCTGCGAGGAGGAGCGGGTGGCCGGGGAGAAGGACCGGCTGGCAGCGGAGATTGACGAAGCAATAGCTAGGAATATCCAGAATTATCACAAGCGATGCCGGATCTGCGGCAGGCCTCTGGCCTGGAATACGCCCTTTGGCGTCTGCACCAGCTGCTTTGAAAACGAGAGAAGCCGCCACGGCGGCCGCCGGGAGGAGAAAGGGGACAAGGGCCTTTCACCGGCAAAGCCTTCTGGCGGCCAGGCCAGGACAAAGCGTGGGCGGAGAAAGAAAAAATAAGGAATTTGCCAGCGCAAAAAATAATCTGATGAAAAATCCCACCGAACCTGCGGCTATGCAATGACAGCGGTGGGATCCTTTTTATTACGATTTGCTTTCGTACGTTGACAAGGCAAAGAAAAAATCTTATATTTATACACATAAAATCATTTGACGACAGGAGGAAACCGACATGCTTTGTATCAAGAACGGAACCATACATACGGCGATCAGTCCGGAGACCTTTATCGGGGATATCCTGGTGGATGGGGGCAAGATTGTCGGCATCGGGACAAATCTGGCATTCCCGGAAGACACCAGAGTGCTGGATGCCACGGAGCTGCAGGTATACCCCGGCTTTGTGGAGGCCCACTGCCATATCGGTCTCGATGGCTACGGCATCGGCTTTGAGGGGATGGACTATAATGAGTGCAATGATCCGGTCACGCCGCAGCTGCGAGGAATCGACGGCGTGAAGGCTTTGGATCCGGCCTTTGGCATGGCGGCTGCCGCCGGCGTCACCTGTGTAGCCACCGGTCCAGGCAGCGCCAATGTGCTGGGAGGTACTTTTACTGCCCTAAAGACGGTGGGCTGCCGGGTGGAAAATATGATAGTAAAAGAAGCTATTGCCATGAAGTGCGCTTTTGGCGAGAATCCCAAGAGAGTCTATAAAGATAAGGGAAATTCTACCCGCATGACCACGGCCGCCAAGCTCAGGGAGATGCTGTTTAAGGCCAAGGAATACGGAGAGAAGAAGGCTGCAGCAGGGGATGATGTGACCAAGAGACCGTCCTTTGATATGAAGCTGGAGGCTCTGCAGCCGGTACTGGCCGGAGAAATGCCCCTGAAGGCTCATGCCCACACCAGCGACGATATTTTTACCGCCCTGCGCATCGCGAGAGAGTTCGGCGTAAAGATTACCCTGGAGCATGTGACGGAGGGACATCTGGTGGCGGACGAGCTGGCGAAGGAGCATGTACCCATGGCCGTAGGTCCGACGCTGACCAACGCCTCCAAGTATGAGTTGCGCAACAAGAGCTGGGTGACGCCTGGGGTGCTGGCCGCCGCAGGATGCCAGGTGTCTATCATCACCGATTCTCCGGTGATCCCGGAACAGTATCTGCCCCTGTGTGCCGGCATGGCGGTGAAGGCGGGAATGGATCCCTTTAAGGCTCTGCAGGCCATCACCATCAACCCGGCAAAGCACATTGGCATCGAGGATAGGGTAGGGTCCCTGGAGGAGGGGAAGGACGCGGATATCGTGGTGACGGACGGCTGCCCTTTTGAGGTATCCACCGAAGTGCGCTATGTGCTGATCGACGGCAATGTGGTTAAAGAGTAAAGGAAGCAGATGAATGAACGGAATGAATGAACCGAATTAGACGGACGAACTGATGGTGAAAAAATGACAGGAGAAATCTATTGTTTTGAATACGATTCCCCGGTTGGACAGATGAGATTGGTACAGAAGGGCGGCAGTCTTGCCGCCCTATCTCTGGCGGGGAAGGAAAAGCCAAATGCTTTTCTGTACAAGGGTGAGCCTACCTATGAAGAGGAGGGCATACGCCTGAAAGACGGGGGAGCGGTATATGCGGAGACCGAGCTGATTGGCCGTACCCATGAAGAGCTGCAGGAGTATTTTGCCGGAGAACGCCGGGTGTTTACCGTCCCGCTGGCTCCGGAGGGGACGGATTTTCAGAAGCAGGTATGGCGGGCCTTGCTGACAATACCCTACGGGGAGACCCGCAGCTACGGGCAGATCGCGGCAATGATCGGCAGGCCCGGTGCGGCCAGGGCAGTGGGAATGGGCAATCATAAGAATCCCATTTCCATCCTGATTCCCTGCCATCGCGTCATCGGGGCCGACGGCAGTCTGACCGGATATGGCGGCGGGCTGGACATCAAGGAATATCTGCTGCGGCTGGAGGGCATCCTATGACTGTGATTGGGGCGCATCTGTCATCGTCCAAGGGCTATCTCAATATGGGCAGGACGGCGATATCCATCGGCGCCAATACTTTTCAGTTTTTTACCCGCAATCCCAGAGGAGGAAAGGCCAAGGAGCTGAACCTGGAGGATATCCATGCTTTTCAGGAGTATGCTGCCGCCCATGGCATTCCTCTTGTGCTGGCTCACGCCCCCTATACCCTAAACGCGGCGGCGAAGGAGGGGCGCACCAGGGAGTTTGCCTGGGAGACCATGGCTGATGACATCCGGCGGATGGAGGCTCTGCCGGGCCAGCTCTACAATTTCCACCCGGGCTCCCATGTGGGGCAGGGTGTGGAGACGGCCATCGGCCTGATCGCCGACTGCATCGACCAGGCGGTGATCCCGGGACAGACCACCACGATCCTGCTGGAGACTATGGCGGGCAAGGGAAGCGAGGTGGGCGGACGCTTCGAGGAGCTTAGGGCCATACTGGACCGGGTGAAATATCCGGAATATATGGGTGTCTGCCTGGATACCTGTCATGTCTACGATGCCGGATATGATATTCGGGATCATCTGGACGAGGTGCTGGAGGAGTTTGACCGCGTCATCGGGCTGAGCCGGCTGAAGGCGATCCATTTGAACGACAGCCAGAACCCCATGGGGAGCCATAAGGACCGTCATGCGAAAATCGGCGAGGGGACCATCGGTTTTGACGCTCTCCTGCGCGTCTTAAGTCACCCCAGGCTCTGTCATCTTCCCTTTTATCTGGAGACGCCCTGCGACGATGCGGGACACGGGGAGGAAATCCGAAAGCTTAAGGAGGCTTTGCATGGTATTTAGCAGCTTGCTGTTTTTGTTCCGGTTCCTGCCGGTTATCTTGCTTTTGTATTTTATCGTGCCGAGGGGATGGCGTAATGCCGTCCTCTTTTTCGGCAGTCTGATTTTTTACGCCTGGGGAGAGCCGGTCTATGTGGTGCTGATGCTTTTTTCCACGGCGGTGGACTTTACCCACGGCTGGTATATCCGCAGGTCGCTGGATGCCGGAAGACGGGGGCGGGCGAAGGCAGCCCTGATTTCCTCGGTGGTCATCAATCTGAGCCTGCTGGGGGTTTTTAAATATACAGACTTTATTGTCGGCCTGATCAACCGGGCGCTGGGGCTGGCGATTCCCTTGCCCGGCCTGCCGCTGCCCATCGGCATATCCTTCTATACCTTTCAGACTATGTCCTACAGCATCGATGTGTATCGGGGAGAAGCCCATGTACAGAAGAATGTCATCGATTTCGGCGCTTATGTGGCCATGTTCCCTCAGCTGATCGCCGGTCCTATCGTGCGCTACCAGACGGTGGCGAAGGAATTAAATGACAGGCGGGAGAGCGCCTCCCTCTTTGCCGACGGAATCGCGCTTTTTATGGCGGGACTGGGAAAGAAGGTGCTGCTGGCCAACAATATCGGCCTTCTGTGGGATGCGATAGCAGCTCTGCCCGCGGCCGAGCTGTCGGCGGCCACGGCATGGCTGGGCGCTTTGGCCTACGGTTTTCAGATTTATTTTGATTTTTCCGGTTACTCCGATATGGCCAGAGGCCTGGGACTGATGCTGGGCTTCCATTTTCCGCTGAACTTTGATTATCCCTATATTTCCCGCAGTGTAACGGAGTTCTGGAGGCGCTGGCATATATCCTTGGGCACCTGGTTTCGGGAGTATGTCTACATTCCTCTGGGGGGAAACCGCAAGGGTCTGGCAGCGCAGATCCGCAACATCCTGATTGTCTGGATGCTCACCGGCATCTGGCACGGAGCAAGCGTCAATTTCTTTGTATGGGGATTGTATTTCGGCGTGCTGCTGGTAATCGAAAAGCTTTTTTTATTGAATATTCTGAAACGCTGTCCAAGGCCGGCGGCCTGGGCCTATACGGCTCTGGTCTGGCTCATCGGCTGGGTGATTTTTGCCAGCGTGGATGGGGCGGCGGGACTGCCCTATTTTGCCGCCATGTTTGGCGCAGGCGGGATGGTGGATGATACGACGCTCTACCTGCTCGGCAACTATGGAGTGATGCTCCTTCTGTGCGCTGTGGGTTCTACGCCGGTGGTCAAAGGGCTGTTTCTGCGCGCGCGTCAGAGGGTGGGCGGAGCGGACGGACAGGGGATTGTCTGGCAGATTCTTTTCAGCGCTGCCTCAGTCCTTATGTTTGTCGTGTGCACGGCCTATCTGGTGGATGCCACCTACAATCCCTTTCTGTATTTTCGTTTTTAGGAGGTCTTATGGAGAGAAAAACGGTATGGATACCGGTGATTGCCTTTCTGGCGCTGATCTTTGGCGGCATGATTTGGGGGCTTTTGAAGCCGGATCAGGCTTATTCGGATACGGAAAACCGCTATCTGGCCAGCCGGCCGGAATTCTCCTGGGAGAGCCTCTTTGCCGGCAGCTATACCCAGGACTATGAGAGCTACATCACGGATCAGTTTCCGGAGAGGGATCGGTGGATCGGTCTGAAAACCCGCACGGAGATGCTGCTGGGCAAAGCGGAGACCAAAAATGTGTGGCTGGCTGATGATGACTATCTGATCGTGGACTACCCGGCATCGGATTTTGAAGGAGAGCAGGCAGGGCAGAATCGGGATACGCTGGCGCAGGCGCTGGCCTATTATACGGACAAATTGGGCGGTGATCATGTACGGGTGCTTTTAGCTCCGACATCCAGCCAGATTTTGCGGGACAAGCTGCCTGCCCATAGCCCCGTCTATGACCAATCCGAGTATCTGGAGGAGGTGATCGAGGCTTCCCGGGAGGCGCTCGCAGCAGCCGGAACAGAGGGCGGAGCGGAAAGTCTTTTTGTAAAAGCAGAGGAGGCGCTGTCTGCCCACGCCGGGGAGTATATCTATTATCGGACGGATCACCACTGGACGACACTGGGGGCCTATTATGCCTACTGTGCCTGGGCAAAGAGCATGGGCTTTGCGCCGGCGGCGGATCCTGGCCTGAGGGCGGTGGCGGAAGATTTCTGGGGAACCACCTACTCGCGGCTCCATGCCGGCGGGCGGGCCGATGTGATCTCCGTCTATGACACGGATACGGCGGTGACTCTCACCCACAATCTGACCGAGAGGACAGCAGGCTTTTACGATTGGGATGCTCTGGCGACCCGGGACAAGTACGCGGTATTTCTGGGGGGAAACGACGGTCTGCTGGAGATCGACAAAACGGGGGCAGAGGAAAACGCAGATGCACAGGAGGCAGAGCAAGCACAGGGGATGGAAGGCGGAGCGGAGGAGTCCAAGGAATCTGTACTGCTGGTGGTGAAGGATTCTTTTGCCAACAGTTTTATCCCCTATGCCATGGAACACTTCGACCGGATCGTCGTGGTGGACCTGCGCTATATGAACATGAGTCTGCGTCAGCTGGCTGAGCAGTACGGCGTGACGGATCTGCTGGTACTCTACAGTGTGCAGGCCTTTGCCACGGATGCCACTGTGTTTAAGCTGGGAAGATGAAAATAGAAGATATGAGGGAGAGGAGTACGAACGGAAGGAGGGATGGCAATGGGTATGCTTCGGCTGGATAAATACCTGGCGGACATGGGAAAAGGGACACGCAGCGAGATTAAACAGGGGCTGAAAAAGGGTCTGGCCCAGGTGAATGGAGCGGTGGAAAAGTCGCCGGACAGAAAGATCGATCCGCAGAAGGATCAGGTGATCTACAGAGGAGAACCGGTGTGCTATGAAAAATTCGTCTACTATATGCTGAACAAGCCGGCGGGAGTGGTGTCGGCCACCCAGGACCGGCGGGAGCGGACCGTATTGGACTTGCTGAAAGGAGCGCAGGGTAAGGACCTCTTCCCTGTGGGCCGACTGGACAAGGACACGGAGGGCTTGCTGCTGATCACCAACGATGGCGAACTGGCGCACAGGCTGCTGCATCCGAACCGCCATGTAGATAAAACTTATCTGGCGGTTCTGGCCGGGCCGGTGACGGAGGAGATGATCGCTCGTTTTGCGGAAGGGCTGGAGATAGGAGATGACAAGCCTACCCTCCCGGCCCGGCTCGTCGTGCTGGAAAACGGTCCTCAGGCGCGCGCGGAGATTACGATCTGTGAGGGACGCTATCACCAGATCAAGCGGATGGCGGAGGCTGTGGGCTCTCGGGTGCTGGCCCTGAAACGGCTGTCCATGGGACCGCTTGCGCTGGACGAGACTCTGGCCGCAGGCAGCTACAGGCCATTGACGGCAGAGGAGAGAGCAGCGCTGGAGACAAAAAAATGAAAAATAAATTGACAAATATTAAAAATTGTGATATCGTGTGTAACGTAATCGAATGAATTGTTTTATTAGGATTGTAACTGGGAAGCAGGCAACACCTAATGCTGTACGTCAGTGGTGATGTACAGCATTAGGTGTATTTTTGTTTTTTGTACATAGAGTCTGTGATGTGTCAGGCGAAGAACAGGGAAAAGGTCAGGACGGCTTGCCGGGGGAAAAAGAATGAGTGGGAAGAGTTATCAGATCGTTCATGTGATCAACAATAACGTGGTCACGGCGATTAACGAGCGCCATCAGGAGAGAATACTGGTGGGGAAGGGGATCGGCTTTAAGGCGAAAAAGGGCGATATGGCTGATCCGAAAAAGATCGATAAGGAATATTTCTTGAAGTCCAAAACAGTGGCCGGCAAGCTCTATGCCATGCTGGCCCAGACTCCGGAAATTTATATGGAGATCGCGGACAAGATTGTGAAGAGGGCCAATGAGGTTCTGGACACGACGCTGGACGAAAGTATTTTTCTGAACCTGATCGATCACATCAGCTTTGCCGTGGCGCGGATGAAGCAGGGGATGGAATTTAAAAATACCCTGCTGTGGGAAATCATACATTTTTATCCCCAGGAATATAAGATAGCCCTCTATGGCCTGGATCTGGTGGAGGAGCACACCGGCTACCGGCTGCCGGAGGACGAGGCCGGCAGCATTGCCATCTACATCGTCAATGCAGAGTTCGATTCCACGGACCGCAACGACGCCGTGCGCATGACGGAACTGATCCAGAAGATCGTCAGCGTAGTGCGCTATCAGTATCACACGAATTTTGACAACGAATCCGTTCATTTTGTTCGGTTTATCACCCATTTGAAGTTTTTTGCCACCCGTCTGTTTCAGGACAAGATGCTGGACGGGGACGACAGGGATTTTCAGGAGCTGATCCAAAAGAAATATCCCGATGCCTATGAGTGCGCCAGCAAGATTGCCAGGCTGGTGTGGAAGGATTACCAGATCGCCATCCCCGAGGAGGAGTTAGTATATCTGACCGTCTATATCAAGAGGATAACCACGGCGGAAGGCAAGGAGTGATGCGTCTTCGCCCGAAAGAAGGCTTACTGCAGGAGCCGGATGGAGAGCGGAGATGTTTTCGGCCGCAGGCCGAATAGATCACAGGGACCGTTCAGGAGATCGATCCCGAAAAACAACAAAGGGATCCGAAAGACAGGCTCCAGATGAAGAGCTAAAACACTGAAGCAGGGTCTGAAACGGGATCTCAGACAAGATCAATGTAAAGGAAATTCCAGGAGGAAAGAGTATGGACTACAAGAAATTAGCGTCCGACATTGTTAAGCTGGTGGGCGGCACGGGAAATATCGACAGTGTCACCAACTGCATGACCAGATTGCGCTTTACCCTGAAGGAAACGGGCAAAGCGGATGTGGAGAGCTTAAAGAAGCTGGACGGTGTTCAGGGCGTCGTGACAAAAAACGGCCAGTTCCAGGTGGTAATCGGAACCGATGTGAGCAACGTGTGCGATGAAATCAAGAAGATGGGTAAATTTGCTGAGGAGACGGCAGCTCCCCAGGAGAAGACGGGGATCGTTTCCTCCTTCTTTGGAACGCTGACGGCCATCTTCCAGCCGATCATCCCGGCCCTGGCTGGTTCCGGTATGATCAAGGCTCTGCTGGCTCTGCTGGTGGCCTTCCATTTGGTGGATTCCGGTTCACAGACCTATCAGATTTTTAATGCCTTTGGCGATGCGCTGTTTAGCTTCCTGCCTTTCCTGCTGGGCTTCTCGGCAGCCAAGCGCTTTAAGTGCAGCCCCTATATCGCAGCCGTGCTGGCAGGCGTTCTGTTCCATTCCAGCTTCACCGGCCTGGAGGCGCCGATCCGTCTGTTTGGCTTCATTCCGGTGACCCAGGTATCCTATTCCGGCAGCGTAGTACCGATCCTGCTGATTGTATGGGTACAGTCCTACGTGGAGCCTATCGCCAACAAGATTTCGCCTAAGAGTGTGAAGATCTTCCTGGCTCCCATGATCACCATTATCGTGACCGGTATCATCGGCATTACGATCGCAGGTCCTCTGGGCAACCTGATCGGTCAGGTTCTGGCTATCGGCTTCAACTGGATGAACGATTACGCCGGCTGGCTGATTCCGTTCCTGATGGGTACCTTCTGCCCGTTCTTCGTCATGACCGGTATGCATTACTGCTTTGCTCCTATTCAGACGATTCAGTATGCGACCCTGGGCTACGGCACGATCCTTGGCCCCGGCATGCTGGCTTCCAATATTGCTCAGGGCACGGCTTCCCTGGTGGTGGGCATCAAGTCCAAAAACAAGAAGCTGAAAGAGCTGGCTGTTTCCGCTGGTTTTACCGGCCTGATGGGTATCACGGAGCCTGCTCTGTACGGCGTAACGCTGAAGTATAAGAGACCTCTGTATGCCGCTATGATCGGCGGCGGTGTGGCCGGCCTCTATGCCGGTATCACCGGTATTCACACCTATTCCTCCACGACAGCCGGTCTGTTAGCCATCCCGGTATACATCGGCGGTTCGGGACTCTCCAATGTGATCAATGCGGTGATTACCATCGTCATTTCCATGGTTGTGACGGCTATTGCCACCTGGATTCTGGGCTTCGATGATCCGGTAGACGAGCCCGAGGACGGAGCGGAGACCGCTCCCGAGACGGCTTCCCTGGAGAAGAAGGATGCTGCAGCCGAAACTGTGAAGATCCAGATTACCTCCCCCGTAAAGGGAACTTCCATCCCTCTGTCCGAAGTAAAGGATGAGGTCTTCTCCAAGAACATCGTCGGCAAGGGCGCTGCGGTTATTCCTGCCGAGGGCAAGGTGTACTCGCCGGTGGACGGCACGGCTGTGTCTGTGTTTGACACCAAGCACGCTCTGGGCCTGGTTTCGAACGACGGCGTTGAGGTATTGATTCACATCGGTCTGGACACCGTGGAGCTGGGCGGCAAGTATTTCACCGCTCATGTAAACCAGGGCGACGCCATCAAGAAGGGTCAGCTGCTGATGGAGTTCGATGTGGAGGCCATCAAGGCGGCCGGCTACGATGTGGTGACGCCTGTGGTCATCAGCAACACCGACAAATATCTGGATGTGCTGGCAGCTGAACCGGGTGAGGTCGATACAAACAGCACGCTGATTACGCTGCTGCTGTAAGGCGCCTGGATCCGGTGACAAGACGAAAGTACCATTAAACAGCGAGACAATGATGCAAATGCTTCCGCGGCTCAGGAGAAAAAGCTCCGTGGGCCGCGGACAAACTTATATGAGGAAGTAAATCAGATGAGTTTTCCCAAGAATTTTTTGTGGGGCGGCGCGATAGCTGCCAATCAGTGCGAGGGTGCTTACCAGGAGGACGGCAAAGGACTTTCCATCCAGGATGTGATGCCTAAAGGCGTAACGGGTCCGGTCTCCGACGGCCCCGTGCCGGAGAATCTTAAATTGATCGGGATTGATTTTTATCATCGGTATAAGGAGGATATCCAGCTGCTGGCAGGCATGGGATTTAAGGTCTTTCGCCTGTCCATCGCCTGGAGCCGGATTTTCCCTAAGGGCGATGAGGAGACGCCCAATGAGGCCGGTCTGGCCTTTTATGACAAGGTTTTCGACGAATGCCGCCGCTATGGCATGGAGCCTTTGGTGACGCTGTCTCATTATGAGACGCCTCTGTATCTGGCGCAGCACTATGACGGCTGGCGGGATCGCCGCCTGATCGGTTTCTTTGAGCGGTACTGCCGGACAGTATTTGAGCGCTATAAGGACAAAGTAAAATACTGGATCACCTTCAACGAGATCAACGCCATCTGGCATTTTCCGCTGATGGGAGCCGGTATCTGGACGCCGAAGGAGCAGCTGACAAAGCAGGATAAGTATCAGGCAGCTCACCATGAGTTTGTGGCCAGCGCTCTGGCGACCAAGCTTCTCCATGAGATTATTCCCGATGCAAAGATGGGCTGCATGGTACTGGGGGCGCTGAGCTACCCGATGACGCCCAAGCCGGATGATATGATTGCCATGATGGAGGCAGATCGCAATGTGATGTTCTTCGCTGATGTCCAGGCGAGAGGCTATTATCCGAGCTATGTGAAGAAGCTCTGGCAGAAGGAGGGCATCGAGATCCGCATGGAGCCGGGAGATGAAGAAATCCTGAAAAATACGGTGGATTATATCTCCTTCAGCTACTACATGAGCAAGTGCACGGCGGCCGACTGCTCTCAGTATGCCAAGGGGGCCGGCAATCTGACCAGCGGCGTCAAGAACCCTTATCTCAAGGAGAGCGAGTGGGGCTGGCAGATCGATCCCCAGGGCCTGCGCTATACGCTGAATTATTTCTATGATCGCTATCAGAAGCCGCTGTTTGTGGCGGAAAATGGTCTGGGAGCCATCGATCAGCTGGTGACCGGTCCCGACGGCACGCCTACAGTGGAGGATGACTACCGGATTGAGTACCTGCGGGAGCATCTCATCGAAGTGGGAAAGGCCATCGACGACGGCGTGGATGTGATGGGCTATGCGGCCTGGGGCTGCATCGATCTGGTCAGCGCTTCCACGGCCCAGATGAAGAAGCGCTACGGCTTCATCTATGTGGACCGGAACGATGACGGCAGCGGCAGTCTGGCCCGTTACAAGAAGAAGAGTTACGACTGGTATAAGAAAGTAATTGAAGAAAATGGTGCTAACCTGTAGGATTGGGCCTTGAGAAGAATGGCGGCAAGAAACCAGTAAAATTCAGGCCTTGCGGAAAGCGACAGGCAATGCGGCAATCAAAACGGAATAAGTTTACAGAGCAGGGATACCGTTTTCATCAATGGTATCCCTGTTTTGGTGCTTCGCACCAATGCCACAGACATAAAAATCTGTGGTGTTTCGCAAATAATGGAACAGATGTGGTAAAATCCGGTAAGGCAGTGTGTCAGCATGAACTGCTCCCCGTCAAGAGGACAGAGAAAAAATATAAAATTTTTCTGGCCAGCAGCTAAGCGTTGCTGGCCGCTTTTCATGCAGCAAGGCATAACTTGTGTTTTTCCATCGGCGTCAGCACGCCCAAGTTACGCTGCACTCTCCTGGTGTTGTAATAACAGATGTAGCACTCAATCATTTGCACGAGTTCCTGTTTGCTGGTGAAACGCTTGCCGTAATAGCGTTCCCGCTTCAGAATGCCCCAGAATCCTTCCATAGGTCCATTGTCAATGCAGTGGGCCACACGGGACATACTCTGCGTCATTCCGGCCTGTACGAGTTTGTGGTGGAACGATCTGCTTGTGTATTGGAAGCCTCTATCACTGTGGAACAGGGGGATGGGCATCCGGGTTTGCCTTAACAGCTTTGTCAAAGGTTTTGTAAACAAGTGGATTATCATTGTGCTCACTTAGCACATAGGACACGATACGCCGGTTACAAAGATCCAGAATGGCACTTAGATAAAGCTTATGTACCTCTATTCCTTCATACCATTTGAACTCCGTCACATCGGTAAGCCATTTTTCATTTGGCTTCTCCGCGTGGAATTGGCGATTCAGCAGGTTTTCAGCAAGATACTGGGGAGCCTTTGCCCGTCTGGTGCAGTCACGGTTATTGTACTTTACAGTGGAGCGGATATCTTTGACCCGGCAGATGCGCAACACCCTTTTATCATTGACGTAGATGCCATAGTCATGACGGAGATCGTCATTCAGTCTCCGGTAACCTTTATCCGGGTTTTCTAAATTAATTTTTCCAATCTTGTCGGCCAATTTCTCATTCTTCGCAGTCCGGTGGCTCAGCTTCCCGGATGCCCATTTGTAGTAAGCAGAATGGGCCACATGGAGCAGTTCGCAGGCTGCCTCAACAGGAAACCCGTGTTCCTTATGGCACTCTTTGATGGCCGTATAAATGTGTCTCTGCCTTACTTCTGAGAGACATCCCTCCTCTCTACCTCGTCCCATTTTTTTAGCAGTGCATTCTCCATTTCCGCCAGATACAGTTTGTGCTTGAGCTGCTCTATCTCAATTTGCGCCTGTTCCAGCTCGGTACGGGGAGTTTGATCCTTCTTGCGCTGACCACGCCGGTCTTGTAACCCCGCTTCTCCCATCTGTTCAAAACGAAGCGTCCAGGTACGAACTTGTTGGTAGCTTACCTGGTATTTTAAGGCTAGTTCTCCGTAGTTTTTCCCAGTGGCGATACATTCCCTGGCGATTTGAACTCGTTCCTCAAATGTGGTTTCTCGTCCTTGCTTCATGTAACTTCCTCCTCCAGAAAACTTTGTGGAGTTGAAATCTCCATGAGCATTATACACCTTTATCCAGTTACTGAGTTGACGATCATTTCGCAACTTATATTTTTTGCTGATTTCTCCCAGACTGCCCGCCCCGGATAGGTATTCCTGCACCGCCTTTAACTTTAGTTCTGGCGGATAGACTCGGTTTTTCTGATATGGCAAAAATCCGGCCGCCCCTTCTGCTTCATACCGTGCGCTCCATCTATAGATTGTCGTTGTCCCAACCCCTGCATCGAGCCGCTTGGACTAAGCTTATTTCCCCTTGCTGGTACTTCCTGATAATCTCGACTTTTTCTTCTGTGTTCAATTTACTTTTTTGTGACATAGAATTGCTCCCTTTATGATGACAGTTTGTTTTTTCATTGTCTCTCATAAAGGGAGCATATCAAAAAAGATTTGCTGCTTTTTGCTGTCCATTTGTCATTTTTGAATTTTGTCTGCGTCCTGTCCCCCGGACAGAGAACTATCCGATGCCCTCTTGTACCGGGGGTTGTGCCGGGGGAGAGGGAAATGCCACGCTTTAGAGTTTTCAATACGATTGATAGGGAGAATGGAAATAAAGTTACATTTTTTATAAAAAACTATTGAAATTATATCACACACATGGTATAGTAGTTTTGTAACAAAGTATTTAAAAAACACAAAAGTAAATGATACTAAGTTTCATCCATGAAAGAAAAGGAGGGAGCGGAATGATTGATGCCCATTTGCATTTGGGCGAGGATTTGATCTTTGATGATGTGGATACCACAGAGGAAGAGATTCTCGGGGAAATGGACCGGTGCGGTTTGGAGGGAGCGGTGATTTATCCGGCTAATTCCAATGTGTCGCTGGAGGCGGAGAGAGAGCGCAATGAGCGGGTTGCCGCTTTTTGCAGGCGATATCCGGAGCGAATCTACGGGATATGCCAGCTGAACCCCAACTATGAAAGGGAGATGTATCAAGCGGAAGTCGAGAGATACAAAGAAAAGGGACTGCTGGGCATCAGTGTAAATCCTCAGGTATATGGCTGGGATCCGCGTTCTTACCATGGGCAGATTGTCTTTGAGACGGCTGCCAGGCTGGAACTGCCGTTATTCATTGCAGTGGGGGTAGGTTTGCCGCTGGGACAGCCTCTTCGCCTTTATGATTTGTGTCAGGCCTATCCGCAGGTGCCGGTGGTGCTGGTACATGCCGATAAGTCTTACTGCGGCCATCAGTGCGAGATACTGGTAGGAGAATGCGCGAATATCTATCTGGAGACCTCTCTTGGCCCTAATATGAGACTGCTCAAAAAATACGTGGAGCGATATGGGGCTGATCGCGTAATTATGGGGTCCTGCACGATGACACAGATGGAGCACAGCATTTATATGCATGAGCACTGCGGTATTACGCAGGAGCAAAAGAAGTGGACCATGGGAAAAACAATCAAAAAGGTGCTGGGAATCGAAAGGGGGATGGAAAAATGTTGATTGTCGATCCTCATGTACATATCGGGCACGATACCACCTGGGACAGCAACCGCACAGAGGATGAAGTACTTGGCAAGATGGACGAGACCGGTATTCAGGCAGCTATTGTACAACCAGCGCAGTTTGTGACTTTCGAAGACTATAAGACCGGACATAACCGGATTTATGATTTTCATTTGAAGCATCCCAAGAGAATCTTCGGAATGTTTTCCATGAATCCGCATTTTGACGAGGAGATGTATCGAAAGGAAGCAGAGCGCTGCATACAGAAACTGGGGTTTGTAGCGATGAAGCTGACGCCGCTGACTCATATTATGAGCGCAGGAGTAAAGAGAGCTCGTCTCCCTTTCGAGGTGGCAAGAGAGCTAAAGGTACCGCTGATGATCCATCAGGGGACGGGGCTTCCCTTCTCGGCGGCAACCACCTTTTATCCTCTGATTCGTGAGTTTTCCGATGTGACAGTCGTCCTGGCCCACAGCGGGACCACAGATAATGAGATGGAGGGGTTATTCCTGGCACAGCACTGCCCCAATGTATATCTGGAATTATCGGTGCGAACACCGAATATTGACAACATTCGTCTGTTTGCTCGGGAGGTGGGGGTATCCAGGATGATGTTCGCGTCAGACTCCCCCGACGAGATGGCGCATGTGATCTGGGAATGCAGCCACAGTGGCCTGAACGAAGAAGAGCTTGCCATGGTTTTAGGCGGGACAGCGGTGCGTGCTTTCCGACTGGAGGGGAGAATCGGAGATGAATAATAAGTTAAAACAGATTTTCGGAGTAGATAAGCCGGTCATTGGCATGGTGCATCTGCTTCCACTGCCGGGAAATTTCGGTTATGAAGGTGATTGGGAAAGAGTGATTAATCGAGCCCTGGGGGATGCAATAGCTTTAAAGCGAGGCGGCGTACACGGGTATCTGATCGAAAATGCCGGGAGTATCCCTTTTCATATTGGAGAGGAAATCGATGTCATGGAAGTGGCTGCCATGAGCCGGATTGCCTGTGCAGTGCAGGAAAAGGCAGGTCTTCCCCTTGGGATAAATATTGCCTCCAATGGAGTAAAGCAGGCATTGGCTGTTGCAAAGGCTGCCGGAGGACTTTTTGTCCGGGCTACTGGCTGGGTCAACGGCTATTATTCCTCCAGTGGATTTGTTGCACCCTGCGCAGCGGAATGTATGGAGTATAAGAAAAAAATAAACGCAGAAAATATCAGTGTGTTTGCTGATATCAAGGTGAAGAATGGATTGCACAGCTTTATCCAGGATAAGACATTGGAGGAGCTGGGAAAGGACGCCCTGGGAGTGATGGCCGATGGAGTGATCCTTACAGGGGCGTCTACAGGTATTTGTCCAGACTTGAAGGAATTGAGACGGATGAAGAAGGCGGTGAATGGACCGATCATTATCGGAAGCGGAACGTCAAAGGACAATCTCGAAGAGCTTTTTCCCTGTGGAGATGCGTTTATAATTGGTACTTATTTTAAGGCGAATGGAAAGATGTCGGAGCCGGTCTGCGAGGAAAAGGTGCGAGATTTCATGAAGGCATGGGAGGCGTTGGCAAAAAAATGATTGGAGTGATTCTGGCAGGACATGGTATTTGGCCCGATGCCATGAAAAAAAGCCTGGAGATGATTATGGGCGAACAGAGAGGCCTGGAGACATGCCAGATCACGGATGTGGAGAGCGCAGAGCAGATTCGCAAGAAAATGGATCAGGCCATGGAAAGGCTGGGGGAATGCGATGGTCGGGTTATTCTATTAGATTTGTTTGGGGGAAGTCCCAGTCATGCAGCAGTATCCTACGGGCTTAGGGATGATCTCTTAGCCTTTACAGGGGCCAATTTGTCCATGCTGATTCAGCTGATATCGGTGCGGGATGAAAGAAAATGGGAGGATTTGCGAGAAGAGATTCTTCAGACGGGGAAAGATGCCGTCAGGGAGATTTACGGCGAACTGCGCCGCACAATGTGACAGGAGGTGGAGAAGGTTGTTTTTTATGAGGATAGACGATCGTTTTATTCACGGCCAGGTGGGGGTGACCTGGATAAGCTATGTGGGTGCGCGGGAGATCGTGCTGGCTAATGACAGGCTGGCGGCGGATGAACTGGGAAGTATGATGCAGAAGATGAGTGCGCCTACCAGTAAGGTTACGATAAAAACGGTGGACGATGGGATTTCTTATTTGAAGAAAAAGAATGAAAAGCAATTAGAAAGTATATTTGTTATCGTCAGCTGTCCACAGGACGCTCTTCGGCTGTTAGATGGGGGAATACAGGTCAACCATATCAATATCGGTCATACGGCTCACCGGGACGACACGGAAGAGGTACATCCATATCTGTTTTTGGGCCGTGAGGAATTGGCGGCATTTCAGGAGCTGGAAAGGAGGGGAATAGATCTGGATTTCCGCCTGATTCCGTCCCACAAGAAACCGGATCTTAAATTTTCAAACATCAAGCTTAAAGGAGGAGAAGGAGTATGTTGATACCTGCTGTCATTACCACGCTGGTGGTAATAATTGGAATTACAGACGAGCTGACGCTTCAGTGGCAGACAACCCGCGCCATTGTGACGGGACCTCTGGTGGGACTTTTGCTGGGAGATCTGCAGACGGGATTGGTTGTGGGAGCCACTATCGAAATGATGTTTTTGTCCAATGTTATCGTGGGAGCTGCCGGGATTCCCGATGTTACGATGGCCTCGGCCATTGCTACGGCTCTATGTGTTGTGAGTGATGTGCCTCAGGAAGTGGCTATTACTCTTGCTGTACCGGTGGCGATTTTTGGTCAGTTTATGTCAACCATTCGTTTTAGCGTCCTGGGTGTTCCGCTTGCCCATCTGGCCGACAAACCGGCGGCACGGGGAGATGTGAAGGGAGTATTGCGCACTCCGGTGATTGGTTTGATTGTTATAAATCTTTTATACATAGTCCCCACCTTTATTGCGGTTTACTTTGGGGCTGACCTGGTGAGCGCCGCGGTGGATAAAATGCCGACGGAACTGATCAATGCCTTCGGTGTGGGCAGCAATCTTTTGGCTGCTGTAGGTTTTGCTATGCTTCTTACTATGCTAAAATCGCGCAAGCTTCTTCCGGTTCTTTTCATCGGGTACGTGCTTGCGGCATTCCTTAACCTGAGCATTATCGGCACGGTAATCGTTGCTCTGGCGGCAGCGGTCTTATATGCAACATTCAGCAAACCGGAAGTGGAGGAGGTATCATGATGGAAGAGAAGAAATGGGAACCTTTGTCGAAAAAAGATCTTTGGAAGGTATTTTTCCGTTCATATTGGATTCGTACCGTTAACTGTCCCGACCGGATGCAGTCTCTGGGATTGACTTGCTCCATAACGCCGGTGGTGGAGAAGTATTATCCCACCAAGGAGGAAAGAGCTGAGGTGATGACCCGGTATCTGGATGAGTATTTTCTGACCAACCCGGTCATGGCGGAATGGATTATAGGAATTGTGATTTCCATCGAGGAAAAAATCGCGCAGACCGGAGCGATAACCAGAGATGCTGTATCCGGCGTAAAGACAGCGCTGATGGGTCCGCTTGCAGCCATCGGAGATGGATTATATAACGGCACACTGCGTCCGGTGATAGCGGGCATTGCCTGTGCCCTTGCTTTGGACGGAAACCCAATCGCGCCAATTCTGTTCCTGCTTGTGATGGCCGGAGTCAATGTCTTCATTCGATGGACAGGAATTTTCTGGGGATATCGTCAGGGCGCATCCTTTTTTACCCGGTTACAGGAATCCGGCATGCTGAAAAAGCTGATCGAAGCGGCCAGCCTGGTTGCCTTTATGGTGGTGGGAGCCTTTGCGGCCACCAATGTGACGGTAAATCTGGGAATTTCGTGGGTGACGGAAGGGACGGAGACAGTGACGACGCTTCAAAGTGTGCTGGATGGAATTATGCCTAAATGTCTTCCCCTGGGATTTACCCTCTTTACCTGGTGGCTGATTGAAAAAAAGCATCTGAAACCACTGCTTTTGATTGTCCTTTATCTCCTGGGTGGAATCCTTTTGTATTACCTGGGAATTTTGGCGTGATGCAGAAATAGACGGGAAGGTTCTCCCTGATGGACGATTCCCAAAAAATCCATTTTATGCTATGATAGGGTTTAGAGGAATGGCTGATGGTCGAGATGGGAGGCAAAATGGACGGAATATTATTGAAGATAGAAAACATGATCCTTGACTGCAGTGAGGGAGAGAAGAAAATTGCCACTTTTATTTTGGAAAATGCCGAGGAAGTGGTAAATATGAGTATCTATGAGTTTGCGGACAGGATCGGAACCTCCACAGCCTCGGTCTCTCGTTTTGTCAAGCGGGTTGGAATGAAAAACTATGGAGAGTTGAAAAATACCTTGTTGAAGGAAATTGTCTTGAAGGGGCATGTGAAAGAACGGCTCTCCATCGAAGAGAAGATTACCTGGAATAATTCTTATGCCGATTTAAAAAAACAGCTGGTAGGTAATATCAACGAGGTATGCAATGGAGTGCTGCAGATCAATTCCGATCAACAGTTTGACGACGTTATTGAAGCGATCCGGAAGGCCAATATTTTGTTCTTTTTTGCCCTGGGCTCCTCCGTGCTGGCGGCCCGTGATTTGCAGCACAAGATGATGCGTCTGGGAAAAAGATGTATCTTTTTAGAAGATGCCAACTACGGCCTGCAGAATGTAATCACGGCTGATGAAAGAGATTTACTTATCATTGTATCGTTTGATGGCTCACATGGCCGTATTATTGAGGCGGCTAAGCAGGCAAAGCTGCGCGGTGTAAAGCTGGTGAGCGTGACCAAAGTGGCCTCGAACCGATTGATGGGACTGGCAGATTATTGCCTGTATGTGCCCAATATTGCGGCCAGTGATGCCAGCCTGTCTGCTTTGTTTCGCCGATATGGTCAGCTGACTGTAGTGGACATGCTGTATATTGGCTTGGCAAAAAGGATATATCCGGATCCGGCTAAGGCCATAGAAGATTACAATGAGCAGGTAGAAAAGCTGACACAATACTAGCAGGAGTGGCAGGAGGTGTTTTTTTCTGCCGAATAGCTGCGGTGAATAAATTAAGAATATTTTAGCATTAGATGGAAAATGGGATCGCTGTGGGAGAAGATTTAGACGAGGAGGAAACGGTTGAAAGGCAGAGGAGTTGTATTTGCCGTTTCCTCCGCTCTCATATTTGGTGCCGCACCGATTTTTGCCGATCTTTCTTATGACTTTGGGAATACGCCTTTTAACATGGCGCTGTTCCGCAATTTGCTGGCGTTGCCTGTACTGTTTAGTGTGGTTTTGTGTAAACGGCTGTCTCTGCGGCTGACACGCCGCCAGCTGGGAGGAATGCTGGTGATCAGTATCCTGGGATCAGCGGCTACTACGGTTTTTCTGTATCAAGCCTACAGCTATATCGGGGTAGGCACAACTACTACGATTCACTTTATGTATCCTCTGTTGGTTTGTTTGGGCGGCCATTTCTTTTTTGGCGAGAGGCTCAATCTCGTCCGAAAAATTTGTTTGGGCGTCTGCCTGGCGGGAATTTTTTTCTTTGTCGAGCCGCAGAGTATACGCAATACGGCAGGTATTTTGCTGGCGGCAGGATCAGCTTTTAGTTATGCGTTCTTTATGATTTTTTTGGAGAAGAATCGGCTGGTTTGGATTCATCCTATTGTTTTTTCCTTCTATCTGTGTCTGATTGTTTCCGGCTTTCTGCTGGCGGCGAATTTTTTTGTCCCTATTGCACAGTGGAATCTGGGGATGAAGGCCTATGGACTGATGTTTATCGCGGCGATGGGGACATCCTTTGCCGCCAGCGTGCTTCTGAATAAGGGGGTAGCCATTATTGGAGCAAGCGAGGCATCGGTATATAGTCTTTTGGAGCCGTTGTCCGCTGTGGCAGCCGGGGCAGTATTTCTGGGGGAGGAACTGAACGCAAGGAAGACAGCCGGCTGCGCTCTGATATTGGGAGCCGTGCTTTTTATGGCAGTATATGAGATGCGGAGGAATAGGAATTCTGCGGGCAGGAATTCCGTGAAATAAAAGATGCACGGAAAAACGGCTGACTTAAAAAAATCAGCCGTTTTTCTCATACTATATCAGGAGAGAAGCCGCCAATAGGCGTCCACGAAATTGTCTGCTGTAACTTCGATGGTATGCCCGTTGAGAAGTTTCATATATGGCCGGTTTCGCAGGGAGGGAAGAGGGGTACGCTCCGTAACCTCCAGGGTGAGAGTCACAGGGTGGGAGACGGCGAAAGGCTTTTGGCTGAAGCAGCGCCCTACGGCCTCTGCACTTTTCTCACAGATCAGGGTATGGGCATTTTCCCGGGAGAGAAGTTTGGCGCCGGACAGAGAGAGAGCTCTCTTGACCTGGGCGGTCAGCAGACCGGGGATCAGGCTGCGGGCCTCGGCACAGCATTTGTCATCGCCGGAAACCAGGAGCACAGGCACGCCGTATTCGCCCGCATAAGCAGCATCTATGCCGATTTCTCCGAAATTCACGCCGTTGACCTTTAAATTCTGCCAGCCAGCTGAGCTCATGGTATGCTCCAGGACAGCAGCAGGGGTTCCGGCCATGGCATGGTATCCGAGGAGAATTACCCCGTCGCAGTCCTCGATATCCGGCAGGCGAATATCGCCGATGGGCCCAAAGAC
Organism: uncultured Lachnospiraceae bacterium; assembly: GCA_944380185.1. Classification (GTDB taxonomy): domain Bacteria; phylum Bacillota; class Clostridia; order Lachnospirales; family Lachnospiraceae; genus RGIG7193. The sequence goes on along the minus strand of CALWGV010000036.1, from coordinate 16,805 downwards.
ATACTGGGCGCGGGGATCCAGCTGTTCCCACAGCAAATTTTTGCCGTACATATGGGCGTCGCGAACAATTACCTCATCAGCCCCGCCTGAGAAACAGCCCTTTATGCAGGCGTTTGTCTCCCAGGTGGCGTATTGCCGGCCCTCTGCATAGTAACGGCCGCTGTCGGCATTTACCTGGTCGGGAGAGGTTATTCCGCTTATGCCTTCCATGTCTACCATAATGAGGATTTTCATTGAGAGCCTCCTTCTATTTTTTTATTTCCCCTATTTGATCTGACCTGTCTCAAAAAACAAAATTAGAATCAGGATCACAATCTGTCTGTATCTTATCACCTCCATTATGCCGGCGCAATTCATTATTTCGCGGAATATTATAATATTGACATTTTTTCAGGAAGAAAATATGGAGGACAGACAGGCTAGGTATACAGGAAAAGGAATCGGTCTGGCCGTTATGGACACAGGAGCCTTTATGCACCCTGATTTTCGGGACCGGGTGGTGGCTTTTCAGGATATAGTGCGAAGGAGAAAGAGGTGCTACGACGACAATGGTCATGGCACCCATATACTGGGGATTGCTGCGGGAGACGGGAGAATGTCCGCAGGAAAGCATGCAGGGGCGGCCCCGGGAGCGCACCTGATCGTGGTGAAGGTGCTGGACTGGCGGGGGAATGGAACGGTGGACAACGTGCTGGCCGGAGTGGATTATCTCCTGCGCAATCAAGAGAGGCTGGGGATAAGAGTGGTAAATATATCTATGGGAGCCTTCGAGGAGGAGGGGATGGAAGAGGACTGTGAGCTGGTGCGAGGCGTGGAGAAGCTGTGGGATGCAGGAATGGTGGTCCTGGCGGCTGCCGGCAACAATGGGCCGGGGCCGATGACGATCGCCGCACCTGGAATCAGCCGCAAGTTAATCACCGTAGGCTGCAGTGATGACGACAGAGAGACTCATATTGACGGCAGCCGGATGCGGGATTATTCAGGCAGGGGACCTACGGCAGCCTGTATCTGTAAGCCGGATCTGGTGGCGCCGGGCTGTGAGATTATCTCCTGCAATCGCATGCTGAGAGCCTCCGATGCGCCCTACACAAGAAAAAGCGGCACCTCCATGGCTACGCCGCTGGCCGCGGGGGCAGTGTGCTGCCTGCTGGAAAAATATCCGATGATGACTAATGCACAGGTGAAGCTGAAGCTGAGGGAAAGCTGCGTGAAGTTGGATATGCCGGATGAAAAACAGGGCTGGGGGGTGTTGGATCAGCAGAGATTGATGCGTTAACCGGTGTCAAAATGCCGCAAAAAAGAAAAATGAGCCGCATTTTTTTGGAACTATCACACATTGACAGTTTTTTGCCGCAGAGATAAAATTTACAAAAAGCAGCTGCCGAATGAGAGCGGCAGAGGGGGTATTGCCATGGATAATCAGCCTGTAGTCATGAACAGTCAGACAAATCTGCTGGAGCTTACGGAACACATCTATCATCTGGTGGATGTGGAGGAACCTAACACCTACCACAATCTTTTCCCCTATGATGAGGTGCCCAAGATTGCCTTTAATAATCGTGTGGTGCCGCACAATATGCCTGAGGAGATTTGGATTACCGACACCACGTTCAGAGATGGGCAGCAGTCGAGAGCGCCCTATACGCCGCAGCAGATTGTGACGATTTTCGATTATCTGCACCGCCTGGGAGGCCCCAAGGGGCTGATCCGCCAGAGCGAATTCTTTCTGTACAGCAAAAAGGACCGGGATGCTCTATATAAATGTATGGAGAGAGGCTACGAATATCCGGAGATCACGTCCTGGATTCGGGCCAATAAGGCAGATTTTCAGCTGGTAAAGGATATCGGCCTGAAGGAGACGGGAATACTGGTCAGCTGTTCGGACTATCACATCTTCTATAAAATGAAGATGAATCGCCGTCAGGCCATGGAGCATTATCTGCAGATCGTGAGGGACTGCCTGGAGATCGGCGTACGTCCCCGCTGTCATCTGGAGGATATCACCCGCTCGGATATTTTTGGCTTTGTGATTCCCTTCTGTCTGGAGCTGATGAAGCTGCAGGAGGAGTATGGGATCCCGATCAAAATCCGCGCCTGTGATACCATGGGCTTTGGCGTCAATTATGCGGGCAGCGTCCTGCCCCGGTCAGTCCAGGGGATCATCTATGGCCTGTACACTCACGCGGGAGTGCCCTCAGAGCAGATCGAATGGCATGGGCATAACGATTTTTACAAAGCGGTGTCCAATGCCACTACTGCCTGGATCTACGGCTGCTGCGGCGTCAACTGTTCGCTTTTCGGTATCGGAGAGCGCACGGGCAATACCCCCCTGGAGGCCATGGTTTTTGAATATGCTCAGCTGAAGGGGACGCTGGACGGCATGGATACCAGGGTGATCACAGAGCTGGCTGAGTATTATGAAAAAGAGCTGGGCTATCACATCCCGGACCAGACTCCTTTTGTGGGGCGGAATTTCAATGTGACGCGGGCTGGCATCCATGCCGATGGATTGATGAAAAACGAGGAGATCTACAATATTTTTGACACGGGAAAATTCCTGGACCGGCCGCCTCTGGTTTCCGTCTCCAGCACTTCAGGGCTGGCAGGCATTGCCGTGTGGATCAACGGGTATTACAGGCTGCCGGAGGAGAAGAAATACGATAAGGCTTCGCCTCTTGTCCGGCTCCTGAAGGACTGGGTGGACCGTGAGTATGAAGACGGCCGGGTGACGGTGCTCTCCGATGAAGAGCTTCTGGCGATGATAAAGAAAGGCTGCGAGGCCCTGGGTGAGGAGACGCCGGATAAAAGATAAGCGGATAGAAGAAAAGATGAGAAAAAATGGAAAGCCAACAGAATTACGTATATATGCTGCGCTGCAGCGATGACTCTCTGTACACCGGCTGGACCAATGATCTGGATAAACGGGTGAAATCTCACCAGAGCGGAAACGGCGGTCGGTATACCCGGGCGCACCGGCCAGTAGAACTGGTTTATCACGAGGTCTATGCCACCAGGCATGAAGCCATGCGGCGGGAATGGGAGATCAAGCACATGACCAAGGAACAGAAGGAGAACCTGATTCGGGAAAACAGTCCGGGCGGTGAGAGACAGCAATAAAACCAGAGAGCGGGGATTTATTCCCCGCTCTCCAGCTTTTCCCATTGCTCATAGAGGGAGTCCAGGCGTTCCCTCTTTTTTTGCTGTTTTTCACTCAGTTCCAGAAGCTTGGAGGGGCTGGTGGACACTTCGGGAAGGGCCATCTCTGTGTCCAGCGCGGCGATCTCTTCTTCCAGCCGGGCAATTTCCTCTTCGCACCGGGCCAGATCATTTTTGCGCTTGCGCTCTTTGGCCTGCTGTTCCTTCTGGGCTTTCCAGTCCAGCTTGACAGCGCTCTCCTGCCGGGGTTGATTTTCACCGGCGGCCTGGGCAGAGGCGGCTGCCTCCGCCCGTTTCTCCAGATAGTAATCGTAATTCCCGATATAATTGACAAAATGACCGTGATCCAGATCCAGAATCCGGGTGGCTGTCTTGTTGATGAAATAGCGGTCATGGGAGACATAGAGCACAGTGCCGGTGTACTGCGTGAGGGCTTTTTCCAGGACTTCCTTGGACACCATGTCCAGGTGGTTGGTAGGCTCGTCCAGAATCAGGAAGTTGGCCTCGGAGAGCATCAGCTTGGCCAAGGATACCCGTCCCCGTTCTCCGCCGCTTAGATCGGCGATCTTTTTAAACACATCGTCGCCGGTAAAGAGAAAGGCAGCTAAGAGACTGCGGATCTCGGTGTTGGTCATGGAAGGATGTTCATCCAGAATCTCTTCAAACAGGGTTTTGTCCATGTGCAGCACCTGATATTCCTGGTCATAATAGCCGATGTGCACATTGGTTCCGGTGACGACACTGCCGCACTCGGGCGTTACCAGACCGTTGATGATTTTCAGAAGGGTGGTTTTGCCCGTACCGTTGTTGCCGATGACGGCTACTCGTTCGCCTCGGCGGATATCGATATCCACATCGGAAAAAAGAGTGTGAGCGCCGTAGGATTTTTTCAGGCCGCGGATGGTCAGCACATCGTTGCCGCTGATGATGCTGGGGGTGAAGCGGACGGACATGTCAGCCTTTACCTCGAAGGGCTTTTCCAGCCGGTCGATCTTGTTCAGCATTTTCTCGCGGCTCTCCGCTCGCTTGATGGATTTCTCCCGATTGAAGGAACGCAGCTTGGCGATGACCTCCTCCTGATGTTTGATCTCCGCCTGCTGATTCAAATAGGCCTTCAGCTGGGCTTCCCGCAGCATGGCCTTCTTTTGGGCGTAGTCGGAGTAATTGCCCTGGAAGACGGACACATGGGTGTTGTCGATCTCGATCACCTTGGTGACTACCCGGTCCAGGAAATATCGGTCGTGGGCCACGATGACGACGGCGCCGGGATAGTTTAGAAGAAAGGTTTCCAGCCAGGCAATGGAGTTTAAGTCCAGATGGTTGGTAGGCTCGTCCAACAGAATAATGTCCGGCTTGGAGAGCAGGAGCTTGCCCAGGGATACACGGGTCTTCTGACCGCCGGACAGGGCGGAAATCGGTTTGTCAAATTCCGTTTCATCAAAGCCCAGACCTTTGAGTATGCCGGTAATCTCGCTGCGCAGGGCATAGCCTCCGGCTTCCTCGAATCGATGGGTGGCCTGGCTGTAGCTGTTCATCAGCCGGGTGAGCTCCTCGCCGGAGGTCTGAGGCATCTGCTCTTCCATACGGCGGATCTTCTCCTCCAGCTCAAAAATGTCCTTCTTCGCCTCCATCACTGCCTCATAGATGGTATGGGAGTCTTCCACGTCCTGATGCTGAGCCAGATACCCCATGGTTTTTCCCTTGGCGAGGACTACCTGACCGCTGTCGGCCGGCAGTTGTCCAGTGATGATTTTGAGAAGCGTACTCTTGCCGGCCCCGTTAATGCCGACAATGGCCGCCTTCTCCCGATCTTCGATAAAAAAGCTGGCATCGCAGAGGATGTCTTTATCCAAAAAAGCCTTATTGATCTGATTGCAGGATAAAATCATGAAAATTTTCCTCCCTGGCTTGTGTGTTTCACAAAATTTGCGTATACTGTTGATGGGCGTCGGGCTTGGAAAGTTTTAGACGCCGGCTGTTCGCATGTCGGTCTGGAAAGTCAGCTTGCGCCGCATAGACGAGTATATCATAAATACAGAGATAAGGTAAAGGTGAATTTGACATGAAGAAGATATTGCTGATCACAACCGGAGGAACCATCGCTTCCCGGGACACGGGGGAGGGACTCACCCCGGCGGCAAAGCCGGAGGAGCTTTTGGATGCGGCGCCGCAGATCAGGCGTTTCTGCGAGCCGGAGGCGGTCTCCATTCTGAACATAGACAGCACCAACCTGCAGCCGGAGAACTGGATCCAGATGGTGCAGGTGATCCGGGAGAATTATGACCGATATGACGGCTTTGTACTGACACACGGCACGGACACCATGGCGTACACAGCGTCAGCGCTGTCTTATCTGATTCAAAATCCGGACAAGCCTATTGTGCTGACCGGTTCCCAGAAGCCCATCGATTACCCGGTCACGGATGCTGTCAAAAATCTGACTGACAGCTTCGTCCTGGCCTGCCAGGAGCATATGGCGGGGGTATATCTGGTGTTTGACGGCAAGGCTATCTTTGGCACCCGGGCCCGCAAGATCCGAAGCAAAAGCTACGATGCTTTTGAGAGTGTCAATCATCCGGCGGCAGCACAGATCTACGATGGACGGGTGGTACGGTATTTCCCGGAACAGGTCTGCCCCGGCGGTCCGGTCTTTTATGACAGGGTGCGCCCTTCGGTCTTTCTGCTTAAGTTGATTCCGGGGCTGAATCCGGATGTGCTGGAGTATGTGGGCGCCCGCTATGATGTGATCGTGATCGAGAGCTACGGTGTGGGCGGCGTCCCTTTTGTGGATCAGCGCAATTTTCTGGAGGAGGTAGAGCGGCTTTCATCTCGGGGCAAGCTGGTGGTGGTGACTACGCAGGTCCTGTTCGAGGGCAGCGATATGGATATTTACGCCGTGGGACAGAAGGTGATGCACTGTCCGTTTCTGCTGCAGTCCTACGACATGACGGTGGAGGCGGTGGTGACTAAGCTGATGTGGCTGTTAGGGCAGACTTCGGACATGGAAGAGATACGCCGCCGGTTCTACGAGCCGGTGAATCGGGATCTGTCGCCGGTGCAGGAGAGTCTGATGGGATGACTGCCGGCGCTGTGGGGCGGAAAAAACGCCCGAAGATGTGAAAAGACTGTAAATTCGGGGGCTGGAGAGGGATAGTTTGTGTGTGAAGCAGTTGACATTGCTTTTTTACACCGATATAATAAGAAGAGATAATAGGCTTAACAAGCGACTTGAAATATGTCCGCACAGGACGCGGGGAATGGAGTACTTACAGTGGAGAACAAAGAAATATCAAGTGCAGTAATCAAGAGACTTCCCAGATACCACAGATATCTGGGTGATTTGATGGCGCAGGGAGTGGAGAGAATTTCTTCCCAGGAGCTGAGCGTCCGTATGAATGTGACGGCTTCTCAGATTCGTCAGGATTTGAATAACTTCGGCGGTTTCGGCCAGCAGGGCTATGGCTACAATGTGGCTTACTTGTATCAGGAGATCTCCAAGATCCTGGGATTGGATCATGAGAACAGCATGGTCATCATCGGCTGCGGCAACTTCGGGCAGGCTCTGGCGAATTACCAGAACTTTGAAAATCGCGGTTTTGTGACCAAGGCCATCTTTGATGTGAACCCGGAGAAGGTGGGAACGCAGGTGAGAGGGATACCTGTCCTTCATACCGATGAGCTGGCCGATTTCCTCCATAAAAATGACATCAAGATCGCCGTGCTGACGATTCCCAAGGAGGCGGCCGTGGAGGTTACGAAGGTTCTGGTGGATTGCGGGATCAAGGCAATCTGGAATTTTGCCCATCTGGATCTGGATGTGCCGTCGGATGTGGTGGTGGAGAATGTCCATCTGTCGGAGAGCCTGATGCAGCTGTCCTATCGTCTGGCAGAGGCGGCCAATAAGAAAAAGTGATCGGGAAGCTGTGATGATCTGCGGAATTGGAAACGATGTGATCGAGATTGAGCGAGTAAAAAAGGCCTGTGCTTCACAGGCCTTTTTGTCACGGGTATATACAGAGCGGGAGAGAGCGCGCTTCGCGAAAAGCCCGGCCTCTCTGGCGGGAAATTTTGCCGCCAAGGAGGCGGTGGCCAAGGCCCTGGGGACAGGTTTTGTCGGTTTTGGTCCTGCAGATATTGAGGTGCTCAGAGACGAGGCCGGCGGTCCTGTGGTCTATCTCCATGGAGGGGCCGAGATGAGACGCCGCAAGATCGGAGCGGACAGACTGTGGGTCACCATATCTCATGGCAGAGAGGTGGCCATGGCAACGGCAGTGGCGGAGAGCATATCTTTTGCGGAAAGAGCAGATTGCGGGAGCGCGCAGTGCAGAGTCCTAAAGGACTAGCGACGCTTCGCAATCTGGTATCATTGGGGTCAAAACACCTTTTGCCTCCTATATCATAGAATAGAGTAAAGAATAATAAGAAAAGAAAAAAATAAAGATATTGGTCAGCGGAATACACACGAAAAAATGGGAAATACTTACGGGTAGAAGACATGAAATGGAGTGTGTAGGCATGACGATCAGACGCGGTGATATTTATTATGCAGATCTACGGCCCGTGGTAGGATCAGAGCAGGGCGGCATTCGGCCGGTGCTGATTATACAGAATGATGTGGGCAATCGGCACAGCCCGACAGTGATCTGTGCAGCGATCACCTCGCGGATGAACAAGGCCAAGCTTCCCACCCATGTCGAGCTGCCCTGCACTGCCTGCGACATGGCCAAGGATTCGGTAATTCTCCTGGAGCAGCTGCGCACGGTGGATAAACAGCGTCTCAGAGAGAAAATCTGCCATCTGGACGATGGCCTTCTGCATAAAGTGGATGAGGCGCTTCAGATCAGCCTGAGTCTGGATACATAAAGAAGTAAAGCCGGCTCGTTCCCCTTTCGTTTATCCGCCATATATCCGTCCTATACTGTATCAAATGGAGACAACGCCTTTGCCTTCGGGCAGGGGCGCTGTCTGTTAAAGCCGATGCTTTGGGAAAACAGGCGCATAGCCAAGTCTCGGAGAAAAATGTTGAAGTCTGGGGCGAATAGTGTTAGAATAACTATGGTTTTTAGGCATTTGATAAGGAAAGAAAGAGGAGAGATTGTATGTCAGGACATTCCAAGTTTGCGAATATCAAGCATAAAAAGGAAAAAAATGATGCAGCCAAGGGCAAGATCTTTACGGTGATTGGCCGTGAGATTGCCGTGGCAGTCAAGGAGGGCGGAGCAGATCCGGCCAACAACAGCAAGCTGCGCGATGTGATCGCCAAGGCCAAGGCCAACAATATGCCCAACGACACCATCGAGAGAGGCATCAAGAAGGCTGCCGGCGATCTGGGCAGCGTAAATTATGAGAAGATAACCTATGAGGGCTATGGCCCTGGCGGGGTGGCGATTATCGTGGACACGCTGACGGACAATAAGAACCGCACGGCTGCCAATGTCAGAAGCGCATTTACCAAGGGCAATGGCAATATCGGCACGCCTGGCTGTGTATCCTTTATGTTTGATCAGAAGGGACAGATTATTGTCGACAAGGAAGAGTGTGAGATGGATCCCGATGAGCTGATGATGACAGCTCTGGATGCCGGCGCTGAGGATTTCAGTGAGGAGGACGACTGCTACGAAATCTATACTGATCCTGATGATTTCAGCCAGGTACGTGAAAGTCTGGAGGCTGCAGGGATTCCGATGGCCGACGCTTCGGTGACGATGGTTCCCCAGACCTGGGTAGAGCTTACGGATCCGGATTCCGTCAAATATCTGCAGAGAACGCTGGATCTGCTGGACGACGATGATGATGTGCAGGCTGTTTACCATAACTGGGATGAGGCCTGAAACGATAAAATAACGAGGGCGATAAAATAGGCTCAGGATAAAATAAACGCAGGATAAAACAAGCTCAGACAGAGGGCTATAGGCCGAAAAATAAGGAAGTAAAGATATAATAGATATATAAGATATAAAGGAAGATACAGAGAAAAGGCGAGAAAAGCTGTCGGTTCGGGATGCGATAGAGCGTCCCGCGTCGGCGGTTTTTTCGCCTGTTCTTTTTATCCGATTTGGACGCCGGCAATCTCAATCTGCAAGCTGCCTGGTTATCGTTTAACGGCTCATGATTTGATTGACGGTAAGCCGGCTTTCCTGTTTGACAGCGCAATATGATTCTAGCTGCTTAGCTGCACCAGCAAGAGCTCCACAGCCAGCTGATCGGAGAGATTGCCGGTCTTGACGGCGGTCTCGGCGTCCACGCAGGCGGATACGGCGGCTTCCAGGGCTTCGGGCGTGAAAGAGCGCGACTGGGTGCGGATCTTGCCTGTCACATATGGATTCAGGCTCAGCTTCTGGGCGATGGTGCGCTGGTCCATACCGGCATCGGAGAGCTCGCGAACCTGCAGGAGCTGATTGAACTGTCTGGCGATCAGAAAGAGAATCCGCATAGGCGGTTCCTTTAGGGCCAGAAGATCGTGGTAGAGTCGGAGCGCCCGGTCATGGTTGCGGGCGGAGACGGCTCCCACCATATCGAAGATATGACCGGTGATCTGGACGGAGCCCACCGCCAGCACATCCTCCGCAGTGATGACGTCCCACCCGGCGGTGTAGGCCAGAAGTTTATCCAGCTCACTGCGGATCAGATCCATGTCGGTCCCTGTCCGCTCCAGAAACAGGTTCATGGTATTGCGTGTGATCTGCTTATTCTCCTTTTTTAATATGGATAAAATCCATTTTTCAATGTAGGCCGGTTCCTGACGTTTCAGTTCCACGGCGTACCCCAGAGAATTAACCGCTTTGTACAGCCTGCTTCTCTTGTCCATCTGGGATTCCACGAAAATGATGATGGTAGTCTCCGGCATAGTGGAGAGGTACTGGGGAAGTTCTCCGGCATCTCTTTTAAACAGGCCGCTGTCCTCGACGAGAATCAGCCTGTGCTCGGCAAAAAAGGGAAGAGTATCGGCCGCGTCAATGATTGCGCGCACATCTGCATCCTTGCCCTCAAAATGGTGATAGTTCATGGTGTCGCCGCCGAGGATCGCCTCCCGGAGTCTGATTTTGAAGCTTCGCTTCAGGTAAGCTTCCTCCCCGTACAGGCAGTATACCGGCCGAAAGGTGTGATTTTTGATATCCTGATTCAAGGTCTGCATGGGCGTATATCTCCTTCCTGCTGCGGTGCCGCGACAAAAATATTCGATTACAGTATACTCATCCGGACGGGAAAGCACAAGTAAAAGATGTAAAATTTGAATGACAAGAGGAAGGGTTTATGTTATGCTAATAGCAGTGAACGGCCTGCAGCGCCGACTATAGACCAATACAGGAGGAGTTGTATTATGGGAATTATTCAGAGATTTGCGGATATTATGTCAGCCAATATCAATGCGCTTCTTGACAAGGCGGAGGACCCGGCCAAGATGATCGATCAGTATCTGCGCAATCTGCAGGATGACCTGGCCAATGTAAAGGAAGAGACGGCCACCGTGATGGCTGAGGAGAAGCGCTGTGAGAGAGAATTGAAAGAGTGCACGGCGGAGATCGCCAAGCTTCAGGCCTATGCGGAGAAGGCGGTGCTGGCGGGCAACGACAACGATGCCAAGCAGTTTTTGATGAAAAAGACGGCTCTGGTGGAGAAGCAGGCAGGCCTGCAGCAGGCTTATGAGGCTGCGGCAGCCAATTCCTCCAAGATGAAGCAGATGTACGATAAGCTCTGCTCGGATATCTCCACGCTGAATGCGCGTAAGGACGCTATCAAGGCGAAGGTGGCCGTGGCCAAGACCCAGGAGAAGATCAACAAAATCGGATCCAGTATTCAGGGAGCCGCTGACAATCTGTCGGCTTTTGACCGGATGGAGGCTAGGGCCAATCAGATGCTTGACAAGGCCAATGCCATGGCGGAGCTCAACGGCGTCAGCACTTCCGAGACAGGGGTGGAAGATCTGATGAGCAAATATGATGCACAGCCTTCGGCCGCAGTGGAGGATGAACTGGCGGCCCTGAAAGCAAAGCTGGGCAAATAATCGGTAAGGGGACACGATGAACGAGATTTATGACACATTAAATCCGATGCAGAGGGAGGCCGTCTTTACTACAGACGGCCCTTTGTTAATCCTGGCCGGAGCGGGCTCCGGAAAGACCAGGGCACTGACCCATCGGATTGCTTATTTAATCGAGGAAAAAAAGGTTGCACCGTGGAATATCCTGGCCATCACCTTTACCAACAAGGCTGCCGGGGAGATGCGGGACAGGGTAAATGCTCTGGTGGGGACCGGTGCCGAGAGCGTATGGGTTTCCACTTTTCACTCTCTGTGCGTGCGGATCCTGCGCCGGGATGCAGAGAGCCTGGGGTATGACCGGAACTTTACGATTTATGACAGCGACGATCAGCGCACCCTGGTCCGCCAGGTGATGAAGAAGCTGGAGCTGGATCCGAAGCTGTACCGGGACCGCTCGATCATGAGCGTGATCTCAGCCAACAAAAACGAGCTGGTCAGCCCGGAGGAATACGCGGCCCAGGTATCCGGTGAATATCGCAAGATGCAGATGGCGGAAGCGTATCGGGAATACCAGGAACAGCTGCACCGCAGCAATGCTTTTGACTTTGACGATCTGATCATGAAGACAGTGGAGCTATTGCAGGGCAATCGGGAGATACGGGAGAGATATCAGAACCGTTTCCGCTATATTCTGGTGGACGAATATCAGGATACCAATACAGCCCAATTCCGTCTGCTGAGCCTCCTGACCGGCGGAGATAAAAATCTCTGCGTGGTGGGAGATGACGATCAGTCCATCTACAAATTCCGCGGCGCCAACATCGGGAATATTCTGAATTTCGAGGAGATTTATCCGGAAGCCAAGGTTATCAAGCTGGAGCAGAATTATCGTTCTACCGGTCATATCCTGGAGGTGGCCAATGAAGTGATCTCTCACAATGAGGGGCGCAAGGATAAGAGACTGTGGACCGAAAACGAGGAGGGCGAACCGGTGCACTACGCCCGCTATGAGACGGCTTACGATGAGGCGGAGGCGGTGGTCCGCCAGGTGAAGCGGGCCGAAGAGCGGGGAATCAGTCTCGGCGAATGTGCTGTTTTATACCGCACCAATGCCCAGTCCCGTATTTTGGAAGAAAAATGTATTCAGCACAATGTGCCTTACCGTCTGATCGGCGGAGTAAACTTCTATCAGAGAAAAGAAATCAAAGATATACTGGCGTATCTGAAGACCGTGGACAATGGACGGGACGATCTGGCTGTTCAGAGGATTATCAATGTACCCAAGAGAGGAATAGGCAATACGACCATTGCCAAGGTCATGCTCTATGCTTCCGCCAATGAACTGAGCTTTTACGAGGCGCTGACCAGAGCGGGGAGAATCCCGGGACTGGGACGGGCTGCCCAAAAACTGGAAGGCTTTGTGAATCTCATCGAGGTCTATCGCAGCAAGCTGGAATATAAAATGTCCGTGTCAGATCTGATCCGGGATATTTTGGACAGCAGCGGCTATGACGAGGAGCTCGACAAAGAGGATGAGCTGGAAGCGCAGGCGCGTCGTGAAAACCTGCAGGAGCTGATCAACAAAGCGGCGGATTACGAGGCGGCGACGGAAAATCCGACTCTCAGCGGCTTTCTGGAGGAAGTGGCTCTGGTGGCCGAGGTGGATAATCTGAACCAGGCTGAAGATCGGCTGACTTTGATGACGCTTCATGGGGCTAAGGGCCTGGAGTTTACCAAGGTATTTCTGACCGGTCTGGAGGACGGGCTTTTCCCCGGCAGTCAGGCGGTCAATTCGGATGATCCAGGTGATATGGAGGAGGAACGGCGCCTGTTCTATGTGGGCGTGACGCGGGCGAAAAAGGAGCTGACGCTTACCTGCGCTACTCTTCGGATGATCAACGGGGAAAATCGCTTCTGCCGCCGGTCCCGTTTTATTGATGAGATATCTCCTGAACTGCTGCTCGATGAAAAGGCGGCCAGACGGGAAAACCGTACAGAAAATGCAGGCCGGATAGGCGGTTCGCCGGAGGCTTTAAAGGACCGCTTTTCTTCTGCCGGCCGCGGTTTTTCAGATTCGGTGCGGGGAGTGTCGCCTGCCTACCGGGCTCCGGCCTACGGCGGTTTTGGGAAGCTCACCGAAAGCAACAATATTTTTCTGGGCAAACAGTTTACCGTTACCAAGGAAGACAACCTGGACTATCAGCCCGGAGACCGGGTGCGCCATGTCAAATTCGGTGAGGGGACGGTTCGGGCCATCACCGAGCAGAAACGCGATTTTGAGGTGACGGTGGAGTTTGACCATTATGGCATCAAAAAGATGTACGCATCTTTTGCCCGCCTGCAGAAGTTGTAAGCGAATCAATCAAATTGTATTCGGGCCACCCGCCTTTAATCGAGAAATTGCATGAGAAGACGATTTGCAGATAGCATTTTTTCGTCGAATATGCTATGATATTTTATATTAAAGCTGTACATAATACCATTAGAAAGGAACTGGTGACGATGAAAAAGATGGACGAGCTGATGACAACTTTAAAATTAGACGAGCTGCTGAACAAGAGAGACAATGAGAAGAAAAAGAACACGCTGCTGTGGGTGCTGGCCATCGTAGGAGCGGTCGCCGCCATCGCCGGTATTGCCTATGCCGTATATCGCTTTGTCTGCCCTGCTTGCCCTGGCACGGATGATGATTTCGATGACGACTTTGACGATGATTTCTTCGACGATGACGATTTCCTGGATGATGAGGAGAAGGCCTCCGACGACAAGGACGACGAGGAAGAATAAGCGCAAAGCGCTGAAAATGGGCGCGGACCGGCAGAGAGCAGAGCAAGATGCGGCTGCTGTCTGCTGCGGCGACCGTAAAACCGGAAGTCAAAAAAGCCGGAAACCGGAAAACCAGAAAGCTGGAAACCAGAAACCACAAAACTGGAAACCAGAAAAACAGAACACAGTTTGACAAGGCGAAGGGGCCCGCTTCCGTATATTGGCTACGGCGGCGGGCCCTGAAGTCTGTGAATTCTGTGCTGGAAACGGCATAAAAAGACGGTATAAAAGACTGCGAAAAGCAGGATAAAAAAGACAGAGTTAGAGAGCGGAGAAAATGGCTGCCGTCATATTCAGAAGAGCAGAAGATCAGAAGGAGAGAGGAACGACGGATATGAAGAAAGGTGAAATTTATGAGGGAGTGGTAAAAACCACTTTGTTTCCTGCCAAGGGAATCGTAGAAGTTTCAGGACGGCAGGTGGAAGTAAAGGATGCCCTGCCGGGCCAGAAGATCCGCTTTTCTGTGAGCAAGATCCGCAGTGGACGAGTGCAGGGAAGATTTCTGGAGGTACTGGAGCCGTCGCCTCTTGAGAACAGGGATGCGGGAGGGAAAAGAAAAGCTCTGTGTCCGCATTTCGGTCTCTGCGGCGGCTGCGTATATCAGACACTGCCCTATGCCGAGCAGCTGAAGCTTAAAGAAGAACAGGTACATAGACTGCTGGCACCCGTGCTGGGAGAAGAAAAATTGTCCCAGGTGTGGGAGCCCATTGCCGGAAGTCCTGAGACCTATGGCTATCGCAATAAGATGGAGTACTCCTTTGGCGATGAAGTCAAGGGTGGACGTCTTTCCCTGGGTATGCACAGGAAGGGAAGCTTTTATGATATTGTGACAGTGGACGGCTGCCGAATTGCTGACGAGGATTTCGCCGCTATTATATCAGCCGCGCGGGATTATTTCGCGGAAAAGGGCGTCACCTTCTATCAGAAAATGCGTCATACTGGTTATCTGCGCCATCTGCTGGTGCGCAAAGGCAAAAAGACAGGTCAGATTTTAGTGTCACTGGTGACCTCCAGCCAGATTGACCCAGCATATGAGGACAGAGAGGAGGAGCTGCTGACCGGTTTCCGCGATCGATTGCTGGCGCTTCCGCTGCAGGGCAGCTTTGCAGGCATCCTTCACACGGTCAACAACAGTCTGGCGGATGTGATCTGCAATGAGGGGACAACTGTTCTCTACGGTCAGGATTTCTTTTATGAGGAATTATTGGGACTGAAATTCAAAATCTCACCGTTTTCTTTCTTTCAGACGAATTCCCTGGGAGCAGAGGTGCTGTATCAGAAGGTGCGTGACTACATAGGCGAGACGAAGGGCAAGGTGATCTTTGATCTGTACAGTGGAACCGGCACCATTGCTCAGGTCCTGGCGCCAGTAGCCAGTGAGGTGGTCGGCGTAGAGATCGTGGAGGAGGCTGTGGAGGCGGCCAGAGAGAACGCCGCCTTAAATGGGCTGTTCAACTGCCGTTTCCTGGCCGGCGATGTGCTGAAGGTCCTCGATGAACTGACAGAAAAGCCTGAGCTGATCGTCCTGGATCCGCCCCGGGACGGCATCCATCCCAAGGCTCTTCCCAAAATCATCGCCTACGGCGTGGAGCGTATCGTCTATGTCAGCTGCAAGCCTACCTCCCTGGCCCGCGACCTGGAGACTTTCCTGGCCGGTGGGTATCAGGTGGAGAAAGTGGGGACGGTGGACATGTTCCCCTGGACGGGGAATGTGGAGACGGTTGTCTTGCTTTCCAAGGGAGAAATCGACTCCAAGAAAGTTCGTGTGGAGTTCTCGCTGGAGGATGTGGATATGTCCGGGTTCCAGAAAGGTGCGACCTATGAGCAGATTAAGGCGTATGTACTGGAAAAACACGGTTTGAAGGTATCCAGCCTGTATATTTCTCAAGTCAAGCGGAAATGTGGGCTGGAAATTGGTCAAAATTATAATCTGTCGAAGAAAGAGGATGCCAAAGTGCCGCAGTGCCCACTGGAAAAGGAAGAGGTAATTATAGATGCACTAAAGCATTTTCAAATAATTTAGCAGATACTAAATAATAACTTCAGTGCAAAATAAACAATACTCCGCCCAAAGCACACTTTGGGCGGAGTATTGTTTAGGATATAGAATCTATTTCTGTTTGAATTGCAGATAAAAAGGCTTCTAATAGCTTTTGTTGAATCACAAACCGTTGTTCTTCAAAGTCGGTAACACCAGCCGTATCCTCATTCCAAAATTCTTTATACTTCTTGGCGACATCGGGGTTTAGTTCTAGGTGGTCGCTAGAATGGCGATAAACCTTTATTCGATGTAGTACGTCAAACAAAGCCGGATAAGTTGACTTGATTTCATTCCAGAAATATTTCTTTTTCCCCAATGATTTGCCGTATTTTTCGATTGACTCAACGAAGCAACGATTACAGATATTGAAGAAATTTTCAAATTCTGGCTCGTTAGACACTGGTCCTACATTTACAAATCTATCTGCCTCGGGGAAAGAGTTTTCGCCAAAAAGTTTGCACGTTCCTGCATTAGATATTGCTGTTTCTAGTTGACGCAAATCACGTATAATTGACTTCACACGCTGCGCGACCCATTGATTTCGTTTTTCAAGAGGAACAATTCGATATAGGGTTGTTCTCTTTTCCCTCTTGGCTAATTCCATAGCTACGTATCTTCCAGCTACAGGCATTTTAACATATGGCAACTTTCCATTCTCACGACCAACTAAGCCATAACTGTACAGATGTTTTGTATACTCTGTAATTGCAGATAACTCCACAAAATCCGATGTTTGTCCAGAAGCTAGCAACTCAAACATCTCATACTCTTCGGGGTAGAATTTTTGGATTTCTGAGACAA
>CALWGV010000035.1 GCA_944380185.1 uncultured Lachnospiraceae bacterium | reverse complement strand
GCAGGCTACTTCCCCTGTGATACGGCTTCCGGCACGACCTATGATTATTCCGCCGTTTTGTATCCCTGGGGGATGCAGGTGAACCCTGCCCTTCAGATGTTCAACCGGGGACAGATCGTGTCCGTGGAGCATGAGGGATATAGGGACGAGGACGGCCGGAAGATGACGCAGGGAATTTTGCAGGCGCTGGAGGAATACCGCCGGGGCGCAGAGCGGCTGATTCGCGAATATCAGGAAAGGGATGCGGCTCCGGCCGGAGAAAAGTCGGACCGGACAGGAGAAAAGCCGGACCGGACAGAAGAGCTTGAGGAATTTGGCTGACCCAGGAGTGAAAAGAATGGCATATCAGATCGATGCCGCCTGCGGCTGCAGCATTGGACGGCGGCGGACGAACAATGAAGACAATTTTATCTTTGACAATCGGATTCTTCCCAAGGAAAACCGGGGGCTGAAGGCAGCGGTGGCGGCGCGGCAGCAGCTGAAGCGGGAGCTGATCTACGGGGTTTTTGACGGGATGGGAGGAGAGAGCTACGGAGAGGAAGCTTCCTTCCTGGCCGCAGCAGTCGCCAAAAACAGCGAAAAGCAGCTGGCCGATTTTATCTATCCGCCCAGACGGTATCTGACGGATCTGATCCAGCGGATGAACGATGCGGTGTGCAAAAAATCGGAGGAGCTGGGAAGCGGCAGGATGGGCAGCACCGCCGTCCTTCTCTACTTAAACGAGCGATACGCCTATATCTGCAACGTGGGCGACAGCCGGGCCTTCCGGCTGCACGAAAGCGGGCTGCAGCAGATTTCCCAGGATCACACCGACGCGGCTTTTTTGGCGCAGCAGGGCATCGCCGGACGCAAGCCCAGCCTGACCCAGCATCTGGGCATCTGGCCGGAAGAGATGATCCTGGAGCCTTACGTGGCCAAGGGAGAGCTGGAGGCCGGCGACCAGTATCTGCTGTGCAGCGACGGCCTCACCGACATGGTGAGCAATGTGGACATCTGTGCGATTATGAAGGAGGCGCCGGATGCGGGAACTTGCGTGGACCGGCTGATCGGGGCCGCGCTGGAAGCCGGCGGCAGGGACAATGTGACGGCTATCGTGGTCCGGATTCAAACATTATAGAGGTATTTTTGCCTCAACCGCAGGCCCGCCGGACAGGCGGCGCTCCATGCGGTTATGCGCAATATTCATAGAAGAGGAGAGGCAGAGGATGATAAACACATGGCCTGGCTGGGAATGTGTAAAGCTTTTGGGTGAGGGAAGCTTTGGGAAGGTTTATGAGATACGAAAGACGGAGTTTGGAACGACCTATAAGGCTGCGCTGAAGGTCATTACCATTCCGCCCGCCCCAGGCGATGTAAAGGCGGCCTATGCGGAAGGAATGGACGAGCAGAGCGTGACCGATTATTTCCGCAGCGTGGTGGAAGACATCGTGGAGGAGTTTGCCCTGATGAGCCAGCTCAAAGGGACCAGCAATATCGTCAGCTACGAGGACCATATGGTTACGCCTCATCCAGGCGAGATTGGCTGGGATATCCTGATTCGCATGGAGCTTTTGACGGCTCTGCCGGAGTATGCCGCTGAACATCCGCTGGATGAAGCGGAGGTAGTGCGCTTAGGGATCCACATGGCGCGGGCCCTGCAGCTGTGCAGGCGCAAAGGGATTCTGCACCGGGACATGAAACCGGAGAACATTTTCGTGTCAGAAAACGGCGACTATAAGCTGGGCGATTTCGGCGTGGCACGGATAGCGGAAAAGACCTCTGCACAGATGTCCCGCAAAGGTACCTACAGCTATATGGCGCCGGAGGTCTATAAAGGGGAGGAGTACGGTTACAGCGCCGATCTCTATTCCCTGGGGCTGGTGCTCTATCGCTATCTCAACGACAATCGGCTGCCCTTTATGCCGCCCTATCCGCAGCAGATCCGTTATACGGATCATGAAAAGGCCTTAAAAGCCCGGATGAGCGGAGAGGAAATCCCCGCGCCGGCCCACGGAAGTCCGCAGCTGAAGGCGGTGATCCGCAAGCTCTGCAGCTATGACCGCTCGGCGCGTTTCACAAGCCCGGAGGAGCTGGAACAGGCGTTAAGAGCTGTCGGAAAAACGGAGGAAAGCGCAAAACCAGATCCAAGCGCAAAACCGGCTCCAAGCGTAGAACCGAATCCAAGCGTGGCCTCGGCTCCCTCTGACATAGCGGCGTTGGACGACGAAGACGAATTTGACAAGACGCTATCGGCCTTTGAACCGTCAAAAGGCAAGGGAGCCAGCGCAGAGGAAAAGACGGGGATGAAGGCAGAAGAGGCGGCAAGGGCGGTTGGAAAGGAACCTCTGATCGTAAAAATTTTGTGCGGCATCATCATTGCCGTTCTCGTATTTACCAGCATTATGGTTCTGCTGATTGCGCCCTTTCCCCTGAGTGTTTTCGGCGTCGCAGTATATGCCGGACTGATTGCGTTGCTGCAGAAGATACGAAGGAAACGCTGGGGAAGTGGAAAAGGATGAGAAAAGAATAAGAAAAGAATCAGAAAAGGATGCCAGAGCGAAAAGCGGCGGCAATAAAGGGAGGATAAAA
>CALWGV010000034.1 GCA_944380185.1 uncultured Lachnospiraceae bacterium | reverse complement strand
GTGGCTAACAAAAGATGCGCCGGGCGGAATAGGAGACAAAAAGGTAAGACCAGAGAAGAGAAGGGAGGTCTTCTTGTGAATATCAGTAAATTTACACAAAATTCTGTGCAGGCTGTGCAGAACTGTGAGAAGTTGGCCTATCAATATGGAAACCAGGAGATTGACGAGGAGCATCTGCTTGCCAGTCTGTACGGCTTGGAGGACAGTCTGATTCGGAAGCTGCTCACCAAGATGGGAGTGGAGGAGAATGCATTCCAGGCAAGCCTGGAGCAGGCGCTGGACCGCAAGACCAAGGTATCCGGCGGCGGCAATCTCTATATTAGCCAGGATCTGAATAAGGTCCTGTTAAACGCCGAGGATGAGGCGAAGCGGATGGGAGATCAGTATGTTTCGGTGGAGCATCTGTTCTTGTCCATGCTGGCGTCGCCGAACCGGGCGGTGAAGGAGCTGTTTAAGCAGTACGGTATCGACCGGGAGGGCTTTTTGAAGGCTCTGTCCTCTGTGCGGGGCAATCAGCAGGTGACGACGGATAACCCGGAGGCCACCTATGACACATTGAATAAATACGGCACCGACCTGGTGGAGAAGGCCAGGGACCAGAAGCTGGACCCGGTCATCGGCCGTGACGCCGAGATTCGGAACGTGATCCGCATTCTGTCCCGTAAGACCAAGAATAACCCGGTGCTGATCGGCGAGCCCGGCGTCGGCAAGACCGCCGTGGTGGAAGGCTTGGCCCAGCGTATTGTCCGGGGCGATGTGCCCCAGGGGCTGAAGGATAAAAAGGTATTTTCCCTGGATATGGGTTCCCTGGTGGCAGGGGCCAAGTACCGGGGCGAGTTTGAGGAACGGCTGAAGGCCGTGCTGGAGGAGGTGCGAAAGAGCGAGGGACAGATCATCCTGTTCATCGATGAGCTGCACCTGATCGTCGGCGCGGGCAAGACCGACGGGGCTATGGATGCCGGCAACATGCTAAAGCCCATGCTGGCCAGAGGCGAGCTGCACTGCATCGGCGCTACGACCCTGGACGAGTACCGCAAATACATTGAGAAGGACGCGGCCCTGGAGCGCCGGTTCCAGCCGGTGATGGTGGATGAGCCTACGGTGGAGGATACGATCTCCATCCTGAGAGGGCTGAAGGAGCGCTATGAGGTTTACCACGGCGTCAAGATCACCGACGGAGCCCTGGTCAGCGCCGCCACCCTTTCCAACCGCTATATCACCGATCGTTTCCTGCCGGATAAGGCCATCGACCTGGTGGACGAGGCCTGCGCCCTGGTCAAGACCGAGCTGGACTCCATGCCGGCGGAGCTTGATGAGCTGAACCGCAAGATCACCCAGCTGGAGATCGAGGAGGCGGCCCTGAAGAAGGAGACCGACCGTCTGAGCCAGGATCGGCTGGATGCTCTGCAGAAGGAATTGGCGGAGCTCAGAGACCAGTTCGGCAGCATGAAGGCACAGTGGGATAATGAGAAGAGCAGCGTTGATAAGCTCTCTCATTTGCGAGAAGAAATCGAGGATGTGAACCGTCAGATTCAGGCGGCTACCCAGGCCTACGACCTCAACAAGGCTGCCGAGCTGCAGTACGGCCGTCTGCCGCAGCTGCAGAAGGAGCTGGCAGCCGAGGAGGAAAAAGTGAAGGGCCAGGATCTGTCCCTGGTGCACGAGGCGGTCACCGAGGAGGAGATCGAAAAGATCGTCTCCCGCTGGACCGGCATCCCGGTGGCAAAGCTGACCGAGGGCGAGCGCAACAAGATCCTGCATTTGGAAGACGAACTGCATAAGAGGGTGGTGGGCCAGAATGAGGCCGTCACCAAGGTGACCGAGGCCATCATCCGCTCCAACGCGGGGATCAAGGACCCGACGGCCCCCATCGGCTCCTTCCTTTTCCTGGGGCCTACCGGCGTGGGCAAGACGGAGCTGGCGAAAACGCTGGCCGCCTGCCTCTTCGACGATGAGTCCAATATGGTGCGTATTGATATGAGCGAGTACATGGAGAAATACTCCGTGTCCCGTCTGATCGGAGCGCCTCCGGGATATGTGGGCTACGATGAGGGCGGACAGCTGACCGAGGCGGTGCGCCGCAAGCCCTACAGCGTGGTTCTTTTCGATGAGATCGAGAAGGCCCACCCCGATGTGTTCAACGTTCTTTTGCAGGTGCTGGACGACGGACGCATCACCGACTCCCAGGGCAGAACCGTGGACTTTAAGAACACGATCCTGATTATGACTTCCAATATCGGCTCCACTTATCTGCTGGACGGCATCGACGCCGACGGCGAGATTACCCAGGAGGCCGAGGATGCCGTGATGAAGGATCTGCGGGCCCATTTCCGTCCGGAGTTCTTGAACCGGCTGGATGAGATTATCCTCTTCAAGCCTCTGACCAAGGACAACATCACTTCCATCGTGGATCTGATGGTGGCCGGCATCAACAGGCGTCTGGCCGACAAGGAGCTGAAGATCCATCTGACCGACGAGGCCAAGGCTTATATCGTGGAGAACGGATACGATCCGGTCTATGGCGCAAGACCTCTGAACCGGTTCTTAAAGAAGCATGTGGAAACTCTGGCGGCCCGGATGATTCTGGGCGGCGATGTGAGAGCGGGCGACGTCATCCGGATCGACCGCGGCGAAGACGGCCTGAAAGCCGAGATCATACACGAAGGAGAGAGATAAAGAGAATGGGAAATGGAAATGCGGCAATGCCGAAGGATCCGGTGATGCTCCTAAGCTTTATCAATATGAAGCTGCGGGATCAGTATGCCAGCCTGGACGCCCTGTGCGACGATATAGAGGCGGACCGGGGAGAGATCGAGGAGAAGCTTGCCGGTATCAATTACCGCTATGACGCGGAGGCGAACCAGTTTGTCTGACGGCTGATGAATCGTAGCTGGCGGACCCATGACAGATAATAGAATAGAGGATAAGAAAAATGGCGTGTGATTGTGTGAGTCATGCGCCGTTTTTCTGAGAAAATATTTGGATCTTTCCTGGAATTTCTGAGACCGGGACGAGGAGGGCGGCACTTTGAACCGCTATAAGAAGGACAGTTTTTACTGGTACCAGAAGGTGATTGCGACCAACGGCAGATGCCTGGCATAGTCAGCTGCGCACCTGCCGCAGAAATTCCTCCATGGCCCGGCTGAGGTAGCGGCCCTTCTTCCAGTAAAAGTAGATGCTGCGGATGCTGTCCTCCCCCTGGAGCTTGTAATAAGTTACGCTGGGGCCCGGCGGCACGCAGCGGATCAGGGTGTCGCCGATGAAGGACAGGCCCATGCCGGAGGAGGTGATGTTGTAGGAGGTCAGCTGCTGATCTACCTGAAACAGTACCTTGGGACGGAAATTGTTTTTCTGAAAAATGTCGGCGGCCCGTTTCCAGGTATCGTTCTCCGGTTTGAGAAGGATAAAGGGCTCATCCTGGAAGGCGGTCAGGGGAACGGCAGGCAGCTCCGGATCCAAAAAGGAGCCGTCGCAGATGCGCCCGACGGGGATTTGGTAGGAAGTGAGAGCTTCATTTACTGCCAGGGCTTGCGGCACGGCCAACAGCAGATGTTCTTCCCGATAGATGCAGCGGTCAAAGATCTCCGGGTCCAGTTCGCAGTTGTCAAGAAGGAGGTCAACCTCGCCGGCCTGCAGAAGCCGGGCCAGATGGGCGGTGGTTTCCTCCACCAGCTCCACGTCGATGCCGGGATAGCGCCTGGCAAAATCCGCCATCAGGGGCGGCAGGACCCAGGAAGAGAAGAGACTGCTCCCGCCCAGGGTGAGGCGGCCGGTGCGCAGACTGCCCCAGTCGTTGATAAAGTCCGCAAATTCGTTCTGGGCCTGATGCATTTTTTCCACGGCGCGGATATACTGCCGCCCGCATTCGGTCAGCCCCAGAGGCTTGGTACTGCGGTCAAAAATCGGATAGCCCACCTGTTTTTCCACCCGCCGCACGTTGGCGCTCAGAGAGGGCTGAGAGATGAAGAGCTTTTCCGCTGCACGGGAAAAGCTTTTTTCCT
>CALWGV010000033.1 GCA_944380185.1 uncultured Lachnospiraceae bacterium | reverse complement strand
AAAACCTGGCCTACGGCATCGGCTTCGTCCTGATTGCCGGGATGGCGGTGCTCTATTTTGTGGATTCGACGAAATTTGAAGGGCTTGTGCCGGATATCATGACGAAACTCTCTCTTTTTGAGCGTTTTTATGCTTTTGTAAACGGCGTTTTTGACATGACCGCCATCGTGTATTATCTGACGGTGATCCTGTTCTTTTTATTCTTGTCCGTCCAGTCCCTTGAAAAGAGGAGGTATAACTGATGAAAAAGAAAAATCTCCCCGCAGCCGGGGCTGAAGTGAAACCGGCAGAAACCCGGAAAGAAACAGAAAACCGGAGAGAAGCGGAGAACCGGAGAAAAGCGAAGAATCGGAGAGAAGCAGAACATCGGAGAGCAAGAAACAAAAACGCCCTGCGGGGCGGGTCCTACTCCCTGCTTATCTCGGCTGTGGTGTTGGCCATCCTGATTGCGGTAAACGTCTTTGCCTCCGCCCTGCCGGCCAACCTGACGCAGTATGATATCAGTTCTTCTCAGCTTTATTCCATCACCAGCAACACGAAGGTGGTGGTAAATGCCCTGAAGGAGGATGTGACGATCTACTGGATCGTCCAGTCCGGGGAGGAGGACGATATCATTGAAAATCTGCTGAGCCGCTATGAGAGCCTGTCCGACCACATCAAGGTGGTGAAGAGGAATCCGGACGTCTACCCCACCTTTGCCGAGCAGTACACCGATGAGGAGGTGGAGAACAACAGCCTGGTGGTGGAGTGCGGAGATCGCAGCCGCTATATCAGCTACAGCGATATCTATATCACCGAGACCAATATGTATTCCTACTATTATACGACTTCCTTTGACGGAGAAGGAGCGATCACATCTGCCATCGATTATGTGGTAAGCGAGGATCTGCCGCAGATGTACGTGCTGGAAGGACACGGCGAGGCGGAGCTGCCCTCCACTTTCAGCGATCAGCTGGAAAAGGAAAATATCGAGACGACCACCCTTTCCCTGCTGAATGTGGATGAGATACCCGAGGAGGCGGACTGCATCCTGATTTATGCTCCGTCCAGCGATATCTCCGAGGAAGAGAAGGAAATGCTTTCCTCCTATGTGGAGGGAGGCGGCAAGCTGATGGTCATCGCGGGCCCCACGGAAGACGGGGTTCTGACCAACCTCTACAGCCTGCTGGAGGATTACGGCGTGACGACCAGCGAGGGAATTGTCGTAGAATCGGATCGGAATTATTATGCCTTCCAGGCCCCCTATGTCCTGCTCCCCACTATTGGCAGCAGCGAGATCACGGACTCTCTGATCGAGGAAAATTATTATGTACTGATGCCGATTTCCCAGGGAATGACCGTGGGAACGGCGCCCGACGGGGTGACGGTGACAGAGCTTTTGACCACCTCCGATACGGCGTTTTCCAAGGTCGCGGGCTATGACCTGATCACCTACGAGCGGGAGGAAGGGGATATCGACGGGCCCTTTGCCTTGGCGGTATCCATTGAAAACGAGAGCGAAGGACAGATCGTTTGGTTTTCTTCGTCGGTATTCCTGGAGGATATGTACAATGCCTATTCTTCCGGGGCCAATGCGAATCTGGCGATGAATGCCCTATCGTCCCTGGTCGGCGAGAGGGAGGCCATGTCCATCCGCAGCAAGTCCCTGAATTATAATTACCTGACCATCAGCGATTCCGTGTCCTCTCTGCTGAGGGTAACGATGATCGGCATCTTCCCTCTGGCGTATCTGGGCATCGGCATCTGCGTGGTAGTGAGAAGGAGGAGGCTGCAGAATGAAGCGGTATAAGAAAATCGTTATTCTTTTGGGGGTTCTGGCGGTCTGCTGCATTGCGGCCTTTCTTGCCCTGCATTATCAGGAGGAGCAGGAGCAGATCCGAAACAGCGAGGAGATCATTCTTCAGATTTCGCCGGACTCGGTTCAGACCTTGAGCTGGGAGTATGAGGAGGACGGCGAGGAGGTGAGCCTTGCTTTCCACAAGACCGATGGCGTCTGGTACTATGATGAGGACGAGGCCTTCCCGGTGGATGAGGAGATGATTGCCGATCTTTTAGCCCAGTTCGAGGAGTTCAGCGTCTCCTTCGTCATTGAGGAGGTGGAGGATTTCGGGCAGTATGGCTTGGAGGAACCGGTGGCAACCATCCGGCTGTCCACAGAGGATCAGGACTATGAGATCCTTCTGGGGGACTACAGCACCATGGATGAGCAGCGGTACGTCTCCATCGGAGACGGCAATGTCTATCTGGTGCAGAACGACCCGCTGGATTACTACAGCGTCACGCTGGACGATATGCTGAAGGACGACGATACGCCATCCTTCGACCAGGTGACCAGCATCCAGTTGGAAGGGGAAGAGAATTACAGCATCCAATATGAAGAGGAAAGCACGGCCACCTATTGTCCGGACGACGTTTATTTTGCGCAGATCGACGGCGGCAGCCTGCCGTTGGACACGGCGAAGGTGAGCAGTTATCTGTCCCATATCACGGCGCTGGATCTGCAGGACTATGTCACCTACAATGCCACGGAGGAGGAACTGGCCCAGTACGGGCTCGATGATCCGGAGCTTACGGTGACGGTAAATTATACGACGGAAGATGAGGATGGCGAGGAAGAAGCGCAGACCTTTGTCCTCCATGTGAGCCGCTCGGCAGAAGAACGGACGGCAGAAGCGGAGGCAGAGGCAGAGGCAGAGGAAAGCGCGGCGGCGCAGGACGGGCAGGAAACGGCCGAAACCGCTGCGGAAGCGGAAACGTCGGACGATGAAACGGAGGAGTCGATCACGGCCTATGTCCGCGTCGGCGATTCGCAGATCGTCTATCAGATCTCCGCGGACGATTACGAGAGCCTGATGGCAGCTTCTTATGATTCTCTGCGCCATGCCCAGGTGCTGACAGCTGACTTCGCGGATATCTACCAGATCGATATTACCCTGGAGGACGTCTCCTACACCATTACCACAGAGGAGAGCGATGACGATGAGGCGGACAACGGCCGCGTCTACTTTTACCAGGGGGAGGAGATAGACATCAGCAATTTCCAAAAGGCGGCGGAGGCTCTGGAGGCCGACCGCTTTACCGACGAGACGCCGACCGAACGGGAGGAAATCCGCTTTACCGTCTATCTGGACAATGAGAATTATCCGCAGGTTCAGGTGCAGCTCTACCGCTATGACGGTTCCTATTGCCTGGCCGTGGTGGACGGGGAGCCCTTCGCCCTGGTAGACCGCGCCGGCGTGGTGGATCTGATCGAGGCGGTCAACACCATCGTGCTGAATTGAGATTAGAAATAAAGAAAAAGAGCCGCGCCTATCACCGGCAGTATCTATGAAAGTGCCGGGCGCAAAAAAAGGGATTTTCCAATTACGGGAAATCCCTTTTTTCGCGCCCACAACCCCGACTAAAAAAGCGTCTGCTTGCATACGGCCGCCGTTATCCGGAGATCTGCCAGCGAAGCGGCAAAAGCTGCCGGCGGCAACTTTACAAAAAGTATGATATAATTTTGGAACAAACTTCCCTCTTTCATTTAGTATTTGCCGTTAAAATCGTAGTATATAGGTGAAGTCGGAAAGAAGGAGGCGTGATGATTGATGATGAAAAAATCATCGAGTTGTTTTTCGAGCGCAACCAGCAGGCTATACAGGAGTTGGACATTAAATACGGAAAAATATGTCACAATCTCTCATACAGCATCGTGAACAACAGACAGGACGCGGAGGAATGCGTCAACGACGCTTACCTAGGCGCATGGAACGCCATTCCCCCGGCAAGGCCCAGCCCGCTGCTTAGCTACATCGTGAAAATTGTTCGGAATATTTCCCTCAAAATTTACTGGAGAGAGGGAGCAGCCAAGCGCAGCAGTATTTACACAATCGCCATGCAGGAAATTGAAGCCTGTATCGCAGACCAATGCAGACATAGCAAAGCGCGCAGGAATATCTGAAAAAAATGTGTCCGTCCGACTTACCTTAATCCGCCGGAAGATGAAGCAATATTTGATAGAAAGAGGGGTATTCGTATGAACGTTAAATTGTTTTCCGAAGCCATGAGCGAAGTGGGCGATAAGTACTATGAGGAGGCTGCAAACTACCACTGCAAAAAGCATGGGTGGGTAAAATGGAGCGTGATGGCAGCTTGCCTTACAGCTGCGCTTTTTACTGTCTTTTTCATTCTCTCTGATTATTTCCGTCGGCAAGGTGCTGCACCGCCGGATAATCCCAATGGAGTTATTGTTGACAACCCTGCTGACAATACTGATGGTGATAGGACACCTACGACATCTGAAATTCATGTCAGCATGGACAATATTTCCTTCAATGAGGTGTGGGCATTGACTGACGCTGCACGTATATGGCGTGATCCGGAGTTATATGACTATATTCAGTGGGATAAAAACGCCGTGATCGAATACTACGGGAAAGACTTGACTCCGGCGTATATCCCAGACGGCTTGACCGCAGCCGTTGGCAACGGTACTGCGTCTGCCATTGCTGACAAGAGCGGCAATATTGTAGAGGACACAGTTTGGCTCGGCTTCTACTACGACTATTACGAAGATGGAAGCCCGAAACCGACAGAAGGTGTGTCAGCTCTCAAGGGCTTTTCTGTTGCAGTTTCAAAAGTCGGCCTTTTGAAGGATTGCGTTTATGTTCTGCCGGGGAACGAAGTGAAAACCTCCGACATCAACGAAACAGCAGTTACCTTTGGATATCGTTCCATGTCCTATGGCCCGTATGACCCTGACACGCATGAACCGTCCGGGTATTATGATATGTATGTGGCTGAGTTTGAATATGACGGTATCGAGTATCAGATAGTCGCTGCACAAATGAAAGCAGAAGAAGTTGTAAAAGTTGTATCGTCTATCATCTGCGGAGAAGAGGTAATTGTTGACAAATAAACTATACGGGAAAGCATATTGCCAACGGGGCAGCCGAGAAAATCGACTGCCTTTGTTTTGCCGAAAGCCTACTTGTTTGCAAAAACTTTCAAACGGGATGGGGCTCGGCGCCAGGGGCGCGGGTGATCACCAGATTGTAACAAATCTTTCACAGAAACTTCAAAAGCTAGCTATTGACATCTGGATAGGGGAATGCTATCATGACATCATCCGACGGGAGGTGATGAGATGACGGATCAGAGTACATGCGGGACGCTGATTAAGCAGGCCCATGACGAGCTGGAGCGCAATGCGAACAACTCCATGAGAGCCTACGATATCACGATGGCGCAGTATAATGCTTTGCTGGCGCTGAGCGGCTGTGCGGATGGTCAGTTATCTTTAAAGGAGCTGGAGCGAATGCTCCATGTGGCTCAGTCTACCGCAGCCGGGGTGATCGGCCGCCTGGAGCAGAAGGGGCTGGTAGAGACCTTTGGAAACACCGGCGACAGGAGGATCAAGATGGTGAGGATTACGCCGTCTGGAACGGAATGCTGCCGGCGGGCGGATCAGGATATGAGCTGTGCCGAGGAGGCGCTTTTGTCAGGGCTGACCGAGACGGAGAGAGAAATTTTTCTGCTTCTTTTGAAAAAAGTATGCTGCACATTGTAGCGGGAGAGAGCGTAAAAATGTGCCGTGAGGGTAGGCTTTTGAAATGATAATTCAAAAGCGTGCTATTGGAAAGTATTGCTCTCTATCAGGCCTTTTTCAGGGAGGCAGGGATGACGCAGAAGAAATCACACACAATCACAAGAAGAGATGAAGAAGAGATTACAGCAGAAAGCGAGGAAATAGAGTATGAGTTACGAACCTAATGAAACCCAGAACAGACAGGAAAATATAGAACAGGCAGAGCAGGCTGAACAGGCCGGAGGAAGAGCGGAAGCTGCAGAAGCAGAGGCGGCAGAAACCGGAGAAAAGGCAGAGGAGGCCGCAAAAGAGCCTGCTCCCGAACCTGCCCCTGGTCCTACTCCCGAGCCTGCTTCCGAACCTGCCCGTGAATCTGCATCCCAGTCGGCAGAGAAAAAGCCGGAAAAGAAGCGGAAGAAGGGTGGATTCTGGAAGAGCCTGGGCATTCTGGTGCTGGCTGCTATCGTCGCCTTTGCCAGCGGTTATGCCGGAGCGGTTGTGGCGAATGAAAGAGCCGGCAAAGTGGTAATCCAGAGCGTACTGCCCTCCAATGACAGCGGCAGCGGAGAAAATAACGCGGAATCCACCGGCAGCGAGTCGGGCACGGCGGCGTCCGGAACGGAGCTTTCCGGCACGGAGGTGGCGGCGGCGATCAGCCCTACCGTGGTATCCATTACCACAGAGCAGATGGTGCTGAGCAATTACTGGTTCGGCGCACAGATCAGCAGCGGGGCAGGCAGCGGCGTGATCATCAGTGAGGACGGGTATATTCTTACCTGCGCCCATGTGATAACCGGAGCGGATACGATAGTCGTGACCACATCCGACGGCACGGAATACGATGCGACAGTGGTCGGCAGCTATGAGAACGGAGACATTGCCGTTCTGAAGATCGATGCCCAGGGCCTGCAGGCGGCAGTATTGGGAGACAGCAGCCAGATTCAGCTGGGCGAAACCGTATATGCAGTCGGCAATCCGGGCGGAACCCTGGGCGGCTCGATAACGGACGGTATCATCAGCGCCACGCAGAGAACGATTACCGTGGCGTTGGAGAATGCCAACGGCTATCAGACCGGGACCATCACACTGGATGTCATGCAGACCAGCGCAGCGGTCAGCCCCGGCAACTCCGGCGGCGGCCTGTTTAACAGCCGCGGAGAACTGATCGGTATTGTGAATGCCAAGAGTTCCGGCCAAAATCAGGAGGGCTTAGGCTTTGCCATCCCGATCAATACAGCCCAGGAGATCGCCCAGTCCCTAATCAATGACGGCACCTATACGGATCCCAACGGCGATTCGTCCGTGACGCAGAGCAGCAACCGTGCGGTACTGAATATCGTCGTCACCGAAATCGACAATATGACGGCGCAGATATATGGCTATCAGCCGGGCGTTTATGTGCAGTCTGTGGTGGAAGGCGGAGCCTCCGACGGACTTCTGGAGGCTGGCGACAGGATTATCAGTGCGGGCAACCAGGTCGTTACGACGACGGATGAGCTGTCTTCGGCACTGGCTGAGTACGAGCCTGGAGATGTGATTACAGTCTCCGTGGAAAGAGACGGACAAATGGTGTCCGTAGATATCACTCTGGCGGAGAATACGGCTCAGTCGAACTGAAGCCTTATAAAGGAAAAACAGAACAGATAAAAAGGCGGTGCAGTCTCAGAGGCTGCACCGTTTTGCGAGAGGAGAAAAGATGGCACAGCAAAACAGGGCGAAGAGGGCGGATGCAGTAAAGCTTGATGCACGATGGCAGGAGGAAATGGTCAGGGCCGCCGGGCTGCTGGCAGACTGGTATCGCAGGACGGGGAGAGAACTTCCCTGGAGGCAGGACAGGGATGCCTACAAGATTTGGATTTCCGAGATTATGCTGCAGCAGACGCGGATCGAGGCGGTTAAGCCTTACTATGTCAGGTTTATGGAGGAGCTGCCGGATATAGCCTCTCTGGCCTGTGTGCCGGAAGAAAAGCTTCTAAAGCTGTGGGAGGGCTTGGGCTATTACAGCCGGGCCCACAACCTGAAGAAATGCGCGATGCAGGTGATGGAGAAATACGGCGGACAACTGCCTGCGGATTATGACGAACTGATAAAGCTGCCGGGAATAGGCCCCTATACGGCAGGAGCCATTGCTTCCATCGCCTATGGGCAGGCTGTGCCGGCAGTGGATGGAAATGTATTGCGGGTCCTGGCTCGCTTTTTGGCGGACAGAGAGGACGTCAGTCAGCCGGCTGTAAGAAAGAAGGCATGGGCGCTGCTGGCTGCGTCCATGCCTGCGGACTGCCCGGGTGAATTTAACGAGGGAATTATGGAGCTTGGGGAGACGGTCTGCCTGCCGAAGGGGCGTCCCCTGTGTGAAAAATGTCCGTTAATGGAATTATGCCAGGGACATCGGCAGGGGATTGAGCAGGAGCTGCCGGTGAAGGCTGCGCCAAAGCCCAGAAGGACGGAGGAGAAGACAGTTCTGATTCTCCAGAAAAAAGAGGGAGAGAAGCGGTTGACGGCTATCCGGCGCCGTCCGGAAAAGGGGCTTCTCGCAGGGCTCTATGAACTTCCCTCTCTGGAGGGCTTTGTCGGTGAGGAAGGCATTCGCCGTTATCTGGCAGATCGGGGGCTTTCACCTCTCTGCATAACGGATGCAGGCCGGGCCCGTCATGTATTCAGTCACGTAGAGTGGGATATGTACGGTTATTTAGTGGAGCTGGCGGACGATGAGGAGCCGATGAGCACAGAAAAATCGGCGGGGACCACGGAGTTTCTTTATGTAGACAGCCGACAGCTGAGGGATCGCTACGCTCTTCCTTCGGCATTTCGAGCTTACATGAAGTTGATTTAAGGGAAAAATAACCCGTGAACATAAATACCGGGCTTAGAAAGCATCTTCTAGGCCCGGTTTGCCGTCAAACTGACAGATCTGCCCATAGGCCGGGCAGCATAATTACAGAAGAATGGAGGTAAAAGGAATCTGCTCTCTTCTCAAGAGATCGGCTTCCCTTTTCTGACAGGTAAAGATAAAGATCTGTCCGGAATAATTCTCCGCCAGCCACCGCAGAGTGTGGGCCAGGCGGTCATCATCGTAGGTCAGAAAGCAGTCGTCCAGGAGCAGAGGCATCCCGCCGCGAGGAAAAATCACATCTACGGCAGCCAGGCGCAGGGCCAGCCAGATCTGTTCCAGAGTTCCCTGGCTCAAAGCCGATGCGGCAACGGTACGGTCAGCGGTGCACACAGACAGATTCAAGCTGTCGTCGATGGAAAGACTGCGGTAGGCACCGCCGGTGAGTCCGGATAAAATTCTGGACAGAGAACTGTCCAGACGCGGGCCAAGCTTGGAGGTCTGCTGGCCGGCCAGGCGCGAGAGGGTGGCTATGGCCAGTGAAATAGCCTGTATGTCCAGGCGGATATCATCCTGAGCGGCGATTTTCTCTTCCAAAGCCGACAATTCTTCTTCTGTATTCTGCAGCTTTTCCAGCGCCTGTTCCCAGTCCCATTCCTGACGGCTGGCTTCCTGATACAAGCGGCGGCATTCCTTGAGCCTGAGCCGCAGAGTTTCGCGCCTTTGTTGAAGCTTTATCTGCTGTCTTGCGCCGACTCCGGAGGAGCTCCCTCCGGTTTTCTTTGCAGCGAGAGAGTCTCCATCTCTGCGGCGGTGCAGAACTGTCCACAGCAAAACAGCAGCGGCGGCCAGACCTGTGCCGGCGGCAGGCAGGGGCAGATTGTTTGCGAAGAGAAAAGCAGCGGCGGCGAGAAAGAAAAGAGAGAGCGCAATACCGGACAGCCTGGGACCGACGGAGGGTCGGGCAATCTCCTGTCCTTCACCGTGGACATCGCGTTCGGTCTCTCCCGACTGACTTTCCGCCTGATCCAGCCGGTCGAGACAATCGTCAATCTCATTTTCCAGCTGTTCTTTGCGGCCGCGAAAGGAAGTATCCGACAGAAATTGTTCCAGGCGGAGCTTCTCCTCTTTAAGCCGAATTGCAGCAGAGTCGAGATCTGGCTCCAGCAGGGCCTCCTTCTGTCTTTTTTCTGCCCGCAGCCTGGTCAGAGCGCGGTCACAGCGGATGGAGGGATCGCCGGTCTGCCGCACATCGGAAAAGCACAGGGCCAGCTGTTCTGCCAGAGAGGCGTCCGGCGCAGCCTGCAGTTGACGGATGCTGATGGTATTTTGGAAAATGGCCTCTGTCATACCCTCCAAAATTTCATCGGGCAGCTTTCCATCGCTGCATGGAAGCTGTCCCCCTTCTTCCCGGGTCAGATAGCAGGCCTTTTTGTCGGAGCGAAGGCTGCGCTCCACAGTGAAGGTTATCTCATCACTTTCAAAAGAAAGTCTTCCGCCGTAAACCCCATCGTGCTCCCAGGGAAGATAGCGGGAGTAGGGAGCGGTTCTGGCTGCCTTCCCGCGTCCGCGCTCCAGGCCGAAGAGCATGGCGCCAATGAAGGCATGCAGGGTGGATTTGCCGGCTTCATTGGGGCCGCTGATCACGTGAATGCCGTCCTGAAAGAAAAAAGAGCGATGATAAAATTTGCCGAAGCTGGCAATATCTGCACGCAGAAGCTTCACCGGGGCACCTCCTCTCCCAGACAGGCCCGGACGCCGCAGGCCAGAGCCCGATCACGCAGCGGGCCGGCAGGCTGACGCTTCATTTCGGCGATAAACTGTCCCAAAAGATCGCCGGAATGCTGAGCCAGCAGCCGGTCATAGTCCACGGCAGCGGCAGTGCGGTCTTCCCACCGGGCGAGGGGAAAGGGAAGGGCAACAGGAACAGAAAAATCCGTATCGATGTCTCGTTCGCCCTGGACCGTGACCAGATAATAATGCCGACGTTCCCCTGCATTACCGGTGCTTTTGGCGTGTTCAGCTCTTATGGCGTCTTCCAGAGTGAGAGCCAGCTTTTCCCTGGTGGTAGCGGCATTTACGGTGACAGTCAGCGGAATATAGGAGGCGGTGGCACAGGGCAGGAAAGTCAGGCGGGTGCGTTCTCTGGTTACATCAGCTTCGACAAAGCCCCGCCGGCCGGTGTCGGTGCAGTCCAAAGGTTCGGGGGAGCCGCACCATGCCAGCCGCAGCTCCTCGCTCAGCTGAGGCTTGTGAATATGCCCCAGGGCTGCGTAGTGAAAACCGGCCGAAGCCAGGCGCCGGATATCGATGGGAACATGAGCCGCATCGCCTCCGTGGGCCAGCAGTATGTGGAGATATCCGTCGTTCGGCGCCCGGAGATGATCGCACAGTGCCTCCCGAAGCTCTGGCTGATAATAGCTGAAGCCGTGGATCTTTACGCCAAGCTCAGAAAAGGTGACGGACTCCAGTCGGGGTGAATCGAGGAGGGTTACATTGTCCGACCAGACAAAATCCCGATAGTGGGAGCGGGAAGACAGACAGTCATGGTTGCCGGCGATGAGAACTACCGGCATAGGGGCCAGAGAGGCAAACAGGGAGTCGACCTCTTTTAGCTCCCGCAGAAGGGGCTGGCGATGAAAAAGATCGCCAGCAATCAAAAACAGGTCAGCCCGCCTTTCCCCGGCGGCTCGAACGATGCGGCGGAAGGTCTCCCACAGGGCGTCAGCTCTCTCCTGGCTCCAGGGCTTTTCCCTGTCCGGGCGCATACCCAGATGCAAATCCGCGGTGTGAATGATTTTCATATATGTTCTCCGATAGAAAGCGCAGTTGTCGCGTAATGGCATCATTATACCGTAAAAACATATGTTCGGCAAGATGAGAAAGAAAAAGTACAGGAAGCTGTCTCCCTGTACTTCTCTTATGGCTTTATTCTTTCTTTCGTGTCAGAAGAATTCCTATGACTGCACCAATAAATATAATCGGCGCCGCTCGGACGAACAACCATTCCAGTGAGTGAAATACCACGCCGACAACAGCGGTTTCAGGATTGCCGTAATCCCACCTTAAGTAAGGACTTTCAGCAAAAAATAAGATCACAAAAATTACTGCTATGACTGCACACAATGAGATAAGCAGCCAGTAAATGAGTTTCCTTCTGGTATTTTTCCTTTGGGCCAGCTGGAAGTTTATTACCTCCAATTTCTCGGAGAGGGCCTTTAGACTGTCAGCCTCCGTTTCAACAACAGTTTCTCCCAGCAATGTGCTTACGGGTGTTTGAAGTACCTCTGACAGGGAAATCAACATTTCCGAATCGGGAACGGACAGCCCGGTTTCCCCAAATTAAAGAGATAAATGGTTGATTTGCGTTTTTACTCCACTTTGCCGATAAAACGGTAGTAGATTTCGATCTCCTGGGTGCGGGTGTTGCTTTCGTCTTTCACGGCTTCATGGACGACGATCTTCTCGATCAAGGCATTCAGCAGTTCGGCGGTCAGTTCTGTGGGATTCACATACTGCTTGATCAGGTTGACCCATTTTTCGGCATCCACAGCGATCTGCTGTTCTGCGGCAAGGTCGGCGTTCAGCTTTTCGATCTTTTCTGACAGCTCCTGCTGCTCGGTCTGATACCGCTGGGACAGCATATTGAATTTGTACTCGGTGATGCGCCCCGCAGCCCAATCTTCGTACATCTTGGCAAACAGGCGGTCCAGCTCGGCTTTGCGCTTCTCTGCCTTGTTCAGCTCTGCTGCCTGCTTTTTCTGGCTTACTGTTCGCTCCCGGTCACCGGCTTTCAGCAGCTTTTGCAACAGCCGCTCCTCATCCATCTGAGCCTGGTAAGACCAATATTGAATCCGTGCCAGAACGTAGGTGTAAAGGACATTGTAGCGGATATAGTGCATGGTGCAGTGTCCGGTACCCTGGCCGTAGTTGCTGCAATGGTAGTGTCCATAGGGCTTTTTGTTCTGCTTGTTCATGCCAAACGCCAGCGACCAGCCGCAGTCTGCGCACTTCACCAGCCCGGAGAAAATCTGTGTCGTACCGTCCTTTTGCTTGCGGCGGCGCGTCTCGATCAACTCCTGCACCCGGTCAAAGACATCCTTGCTGACAAGGGCTTCATGGGTATTCTCCACACGAACCCATTCCTCTTTCGGCTTGCGGACCTTTTTCTTGTTCTTGTAAGAGATGTTGGTCTGCTTATTGTGGATGCTGTTGCCGATATAGGTTTCATCTTTCAGGATACTTTTGACCTGTGCAATCGTCCAGGCGTAGGATTTTTCCTCCGGCGCACCCGCGTAAATGTTGGCAAAGGTTCCGTACCGCTTGTAGTTCAGCCAACCGGCGGTGGGCACTTTTTCTGCGATCAAAATGCGGGTGATCTTGGCCGCGCCAGCGCCATGAACAGCCAAATCGAAGATTTTCTCCACGATCCAGCGGGTTTCTTCGTCCGGTGTCAGCGTGTTCTTGATCTCCGGGTGGCGCTTGTATCCCAGCGGCGCATAGGCAAATATGCGTTCTCCCTTTTCAAATTTTGCATGGAGTGCGCTCTTCACCTTGCGGCTGGTATCCTTGGCAAACCATTCGTTAAACAGATTCTTGAACGGCACGAACTCAGACAACCCCTTTTCGGTGTCCTCATTCTCAGCAATGGCGATATAGCGGACCTGTTTCTCCGGGAACACGAACTCCAGATAATAATCCATCATCACGTGTTCACGGCCAAACCGGCTGAGGTCTTTGGTCACAATGCAGTTGACTTTTCCCGCCTCCACATCATTCATCATCCGCTGAAAGCTGGGGCGTTCAAAATTGGTGCCGCTCCATCCATCGTCCACGTACTCGCCATAGACGCGCAGGCCGTTCTCGGCGGCAAATTTTCGCAGGATGGTGCGCTGGGTCTCAATGCTGACGCTGTCGCCGAAATTTTCATCATCGCGGCTCAGGCGCATATACAAAGCGGTGCTGTAGATTTTGGTTTTCGTATTGTTCGGTTGTTTCACTGTAATATCCTCCTTTGTGTTGAAACAACCCACGCTTACAATACTTCTACGTCTATTATACTGTAAGCGTGGGCGCGATTCAACGATCAATCATTGCTCTTTCTCCGCTTAAACGGCATTCAAAAAGGCCGGGGCGCTGCGATCCCGGCCTGCATGGTGGCGGACGGCGTCCTCCACCAGCTCGTCCATCTGTTTGCCATCATCCGCAAAATGCTCGGAGATTTTGATGCAGAGATTCCCGCAGTAGAAATACTTCGTGCCGTCCGGGCCAACGACATAAAACGATGTGTTTTCCAAGGTCGGTTCTGGCCCCTCATACCGCCTGCTCCATTCTTCCAGGAGTTCTGCCGGCGGCTCGAAAACCGGGTCAAAGCAGGATTCGATGTCGATATACTTATCGTCCATTTCGTTGATAAAATCGTTTTGTTTTTTCATATAGTGACCTCCATCGATCAAAGTTCCATATCCTGCCCGCGGCGGACAGGCTGCTCATGCTGTCTTGTTTGCTGGGTGCGGGTCAAAATGGCCGCAAGAAAAGCCCGCACC
>CALWGV010000032.1 GCA_944380185.1 uncultured Lachnospiraceae bacterium | reverse complement strand
TGAGACAAAAAGAAAAAAAGAATACGCTTCGTATCATCCCTCTCGGCGGTTTGGAGAAGATAGGGATGAATATGACTGCCTTCGAATACGGAGACAGTATTATTGTGGTGGACTGCGGTCTGTCCTTTCCCACGGAGGATATGCCGGGCATCGACCTGGTGATACCGGACACGACCTATCTGAAAGACAACATTTCTAAGGTAAAAGCATTTTTTATCACCCATGGACATGAGGATCACATCGGCGCCATTCCCTATGTGATGCAGGACTTTGATGTACCGGTTTATGCCACTCGCCTGACTATGGCTATTATCGAGCACAAGCTGAAGGAGCGCGGGATGACCCGTTCCGTCAAGCGCAAGGTAGTGAAGTATGGCCAGACCATCACGGCGGGCTGTTTCCGGGTGGAATTTATCCGTACCAATCACAGTATTGTGGATGCGGCGGCCCTGGCTATCTTTACGCCGGCAGGCGTCATCGTTCATTCCGGTGATTTCAAGGTGGACTACACGCCGGTCTTTGGCGATCCCATCGATCTGCAGCGTTTCGCCGAACTGGGAAAGAAAGGGGTGCTGGCTCTGATGGCGGACAGTACCAACGCTATCCGCGAGGGCTTTACTATGTCGGAGAAGACAGTGGGGCGCACCTTTGACACCATATTTGCCGAACACAAGAAGAACCGGATCTTGGTGGCCACCTTTGCATCCAATGTAGACCGGGTGCAGCAGATCATCAATACGGCCTATCAGTACGGCCGCAAGGTGGTGGTGGAGGGTCGCAGCATGGTCACCATCATCGGCCTGGCTCAGGAGCTGGGCTGCATCAAGATTCCCAAGGGAACGCTGATTGATATCGAGGAATTGAAGAATTATCCGGAAAATAAGACGGTGCTTATCACTACAGGCAGCCAGGGCGAGTCCATGGCGGCTCTGTCCCGGATGGCCTCGGACATGCACCGCAAGGTGTCGATTCACAAAGGAGACGTGGTGGTCTTGAGCTCCACGCCTATACCGGGCAATGAAAAGGCAGTGGCCCGCGTCATCAACGAGCTGTCGGAGAAGGGCGCGGAGGTAATCTTCCAGGATACCCATGTGTCCGGCCATGCCTGCAAGGAAGATCTGAAGCTTCTGTACAGCCTGTTAAAGCCCAAGTTTGCCATACCGATCCACGGTGAGTACCGTCATCTGCAGGCACAGAAAAAAATCGCTCTGGAGATGGGTATTCCGGAGAAAAACACAGTGCTTCTGCGCTCCGGCGATGTGCTGGAGGTGACGGAAAACAATATCAAGGTGACAGGCCGTGTGCAGGCGGGGAGCGTCCTGGTGGACGGTCTGGGTATCGGAGATGTGGGAAATATCGTCCTCAGAGATCGTCAGAGCCTGTCCCAGCACGGCATCATGGTCGTGGTGCTGACCCTGGACCGTGCAAGGCGCGCAGTGGTAGCCGGCCCCAATATTGTCTCGCGGGGTTTTGTCTACGTGAGAGAGTCTGAGAACCTGATGGACGAGGCCCAGAAGGTCGTGGAGGATGCGGTGGATAAATGCCTGCGCAAAAATGTCACTGACTGGGGCAAGCTCAAGTCGGTGATCCGCGACAGCCTCAGTGATTTCCTCTGGAAAAAAATGAAGAGAGATCCTGTGATTCTGCCGATTATCATGGAGATTTGACGGAGGGCAGACAGAAGAGACAGCCAATCCGGACAGGGAACAGGATAACGAATGGGACAGCGAAAAGGGTAAGGGAGGTATAGGATAGCTTATGAGTGCCAACAAGAAAAAAGCGAACCAGGTATCCTCCGCCGTCATTCGTGCGGCGCTTACGGTCATCTTCTATACAGTTGTAGTGATGGTGTTTATCGTGGGAATCCGCCGTGCCTATGACTTCGGGTACGAGATTTTTGACTCCGGTTCCGTGGCGGAAGCGCCCGGCACCGACAAGCTTTTTGTCGTGGAGGAGGGCATGAGCAGTGCGGAATGCATGGACAGCCTGGAGAAATCCGGTCTGATTCGCGACAAAACTGTGGCTATGATCCAGGAATTTTTCTACCAATTCGATATTTATCCGGGGACTTATACGCTGAATACCTCGATGACAACCAAGGAGATCCTGCAGGTCCTGGACGAAGGTCCTGCCCAGAACGCGACGGCACAGCTGTCGGATACGGGAGATATCTCTGTGCAGGAGGGCACCAGGGAGGTTATAGAGGAGGACAAATGATGGACCGGGAGCGTCTGTCTGTATATATCAATTCATTGGACGATGGGTACAGCCCGCTGCTGCGCCGGATTGCGAAGGAGGCGGCAGCCGGGGGTGTGCCCATTGTCCGAAAAGAGACTGCCAGCCTGCTCAAAACGCTGGCGGTCATGAAACGGCCGTCCCGCATTCTGGAGGTGGGGACGGCCGTAGGCTATTCTGCCCTTCTTCTGGCGGAAAACGCGCCGGAGGGGTGCCGGATCACCACAATCGAGAAGGATGAGCGGAGGATCTGCCAGGCCAGGGAGAATTTCCGCCTGGCCGGCAGAGAGGAGCAGATTACCATTCTTGAGGGAGATGCGGCGGAGATCCTGCCGGAGCTCTCCGGTACCTTTGATTTTATCTTTATGGATGCGGCCAAGGGGCAATATATCCACTTCCTGGATGATATTCTGCGTCTGCTGAGGCCTGGAGGACTATTGATCTCCGACAATGTGCTCCAGGACGGTGCCGTACTGGAATCCCGATTTATGGTGGAGCGGCGGGACCGGACCATACACAGCCGCATGAGGGAGTATCTGTATGTCATCACGCACCATAAGCTTTTGACTACGGCCATCGTCCCCACGGGAGACGGCGTGGCCATCAGTGTGCGGACCTGGAAAGAGAGAGAATATGACTAAAACTTCCGGGCAGAAACGGGATTGAAACAAAAGCTGCAAAAGGAGAAGATATCATGAGCAATCCAACAGGAAGCAGAAGAGCAGGCTTGCGAAGCGAAGGGAGGAAGAGCGGTATGCCGGAGCTGCTGTCGCCGGCCAGCTGCCTGGAGGTGTTGAAAACAGCGGTAAACTATGGCGCAGATGCGGTCTATATCGGCGGAGAGGCCTTTGGTCTGCGGGCCAAGGCCAAAAATTTCTCGCTGGAGGATATGGCGGCGGGGATCGCCTTCGCCCATGAGCGGGGAGTCAGGGTCTATGTGACGGCCAATATCCTGGCTCACAATGAGGATCTGGAGCCGGTGCGCCGTTATTTCCGAGAGCTTCGTCCGATTGGCCCGGATGCGCTCATCATCTCAGACCCGGGCGTCTTTATGATAGCCAGGGAGGAACTGCCCGGCATGGAGCTGCATATCAGCACTCAGGCCAACAATACCAACTACGGTACCTACCTGTTCTGGCACGGGCTGGGGGCGAAGCGGGTGGTCTCGGCCAGAGAATTGTCCCTGGCTGAAATTCGGGAGATTCGGGACCATATTCCGGACGATCTGGAGATCGAGACCTTCATCCATGGGGCCATGTGCATCTCCTATTCCGGCCGCTGCCTGCTCAGCAATTTCCTCGCCGGGCGGGACGCCAACCGGGGTTCCTGCA
>CALWGV010000031.1 GCA_944380185.1 uncultured Lachnospiraceae bacterium | reverse complement strand
TCCCATTCCGCCCCGGTCAGCGTGTTTGCCGGCCGCGCCGGATAGATTCCTGCCGCGAATAATATTTCATCCGAATAGATATTCCCAATTCCGGCAATCACGCTTTGATCCATCAGACATTCCTTGATGGTTTTCCTTCTCTTTCCCAGACGGGAGGACAGGTAGTCTGCAGTAAAATCCGGGGCCAGCGGCTCCCGGCCCAGCTTCTCCATCCCGCTGTATGTATCGGCTTCGCCTTTTTGCAGCAGCCAAAAGCGCCCGAAGCGGCGTGTATCCGAAAAGCGCAGTTCCCTGCCGTTACACAGCCGGATCATAATATGCGTATGCTTTTCCGCCGGACAGGCAGCCGGCGTTACCAGAAGGCAGCCGGTCATACGCAGATGGATCATCATTCTGTCACCGCTTTCCAGCTGCATCACAAGAAATTTTCCCCGGCGGGCCACGCTCTCAAAAACCTGTCCCGTTAGCCGCCGGCAAAACGCATCGGCATCAGGGTGCGCAATCACTTCCGGGCGGCTGACTGCGGCCTGCTCAATCGCCAGCCCCCGTATCTGCGGCTCAATCACTCGTCGAATCGTCTCTACTTCCGGCAGTTCCGGCATGGCTGCTCCCCCCTTTCCTCGCGGATTTTTTGATTTGCTCATGATAAAAATAGTTCACGATAACCGGGGGAGCTTCAAAAGGCCGCTTCATACTGTCGTCGTTTGTCACATAGGGAAGGCCGATCTTTGCAGCGTAATCTTTCAGCTCTGCGTCCAGCTGTTCCCAATAGCTGCGGTTCCCTTTATCATAAATCTCCCGGTAGAGGGGCAGGAGCTCCGGGTGCTTTTCCCGGATGTATTCCAGGATCGCCGTTTTATAGCTGCCCCGCAGATTGAGATTCTCCAGCCAGATCAGATTGCATTGCCCCTTTACCCGGCGGATAATGGCCTTTACATCGGTAATGCCGGGGAATATGGGGGAAACGAAGCAGGTCGTGCGGACGCCTGCCCGGTGGAAGGCTTCCATGGCGGCAAGCCGCCGCTCAATACTGGCCGCATGATCCATATCGTCTTTGAATCCCTCGTCCAGCGTATTGACAGACCAGGAAATGCGGGCCTCCGGAAAAGTCCGGATCAAATCCAAGTCCCGCAGAATCCGATCGCTTTTTGTCGCAATGCTGATCTTCGCCCCGCTTCCCTTCAGCTGTTCCAACAAAGCGCGTGTGCGCCCGTATTGCTCCTCCTGCGGGAGATACGGGTCGGTCACAGAACCGATAAACAGCTCCTTGCCCGCGTATTGTCCCGGATTTTTGATTTCCGGCCACATCTTGACATCCACAAAACTTCCCCACGGCTCCGCATGACCCGTGAAACGCTTCATAAAGGAGGCATAGCAGTAGCGGCAGCCATGGGTACAGCCCACATAGGGGTTGACGGAATATTCGCATACGGGCAGGTTGGATTTTGTGATAACGCTCTTTACCTCAATTTCTCGAATAAGGGGATTGTTCATTGTTTCCAGCCTCCCATATGGATATGACCGTCCGGACTGCTGTCATATTGTTCCAAAACCAGTTCATCCTCTCTGGGATAGCCTACTCCGATAAAGCAAGGAGTCATCCAGCCCTGCGGCACCCCCAGCTTTTCCAGCACAACATCGTGCTCCT
This sequence comes from uncultured Lachnospiraceae bacterium, assembly GCA_944380185.1. Taxonomy (GTDB): domain Bacteria; phylum Bacillota; class Clostridia; order Lachnospirales; family Lachnospiraceae; genus RGIG7193. The sequence continues at coordinate 1,425 of CALWGV010000031.1, read as the reverse complement.
TGTTCAGCGGAATACGCAGAGAATAGCCCAGACCCTCGTTAATGACGGCCAGCATGATATTTTCTGCGACGCACCATGCGGTGGAAAGCGGATTCAGCTTGCTCACCCATTCTGCATTGAGCCTGGCGCACTTGAACAGAGGGACGATTACGTAAGGGCAGTCCACCAGCATCGTATATTGCCGCGGCATGGCGTAGGCATACATTTTCTGCGCCAGATTGGGGCGGGAATAAGTGCGGTTGCTGTCCACATAGCGCTTGGCAACGGCCTTGGCGTATGCAAAGGCCCGCTCCTTATCCTCGCGCTCATGGAGAACGATAAACTGCCAGTTTCGGTAGTGATCCCACAAGGGAGCCTTCATGCCGGCGGCAATAATCCGTTTGATGGTTTCAAAATCGACCTCTTTGTCTGTCCACTCCCGGCTTGTTTTTCTTTTATCTATAACCTCGTTGAATTCCATCTTGTTCCCTCCCGTTATTCACCATTTCATTCTTCTTTTCATTCACCATTTATTCCAGCGTACTTTGTTCTCCACCGTAGCCTTGACCTGGGTCGGCAGCAGCGGATCTTTGACTGCATAGCCCAGAACCACCAGGGCAGGCAGGCCCCAGCCGTCGGGGACTTTCAGAAATTCCTTGATTTGCTCCGGCTCCTTTTTCACCGGGATATGGACAACGGAGCCCAGCCCCTCCGCCGTTGCGGCAAGGAGCATATTCTCCACCAGCGCCCATGCTGCGCCGTAATCCATGAGCCCATAGCCGTTTTTATCCTCGCTCAGAGGATACTTCTGTTTATAATAAGGCAGGATTACGCAGGCGGCCTCTTCAATCATAGTGCGCTGCCGGGGGTAGGCAATCTTAAACATCTCCTGCTGGGGCGTTTTCGGTTCCTGGACGCGGCAGGGATACGGACGGATAAATTTCGCCAAATCCATAATGACAGCCTTATCCGTCAGCGTTACCAGTTCCCAGCGCCTCTGGTGATTGGAAGACGGGGCTTTCAGTCCGGCGTCCAAAATCCTCTCCAACACCTCTCGGGGGATTTCCCTGTCCTCAAACTGACGGATGCTTCTTCTCTTATTGATTACCTCGTAAAATTCCATCTTTACATTTCCTCCGTTTCCTGATTTACCAGCATGGTAAGATTCTTTGTAAACTTCCTCGACAGATCAATTAGCTGCTTTTGCTCCTCCGCCGTAAACATCGACATGGCTGTGTCCTCTGCCCATGTAATATGACGAACGACCTTTTCGCAGTATGCCCGTCCTGCTTCTGTCATTTGTACGATTTTGTTCCGCTTGTTTTCCGGCACCTCGGTAACGGTAACATAGCTGTCGGACAAAAGATTCTTGATGATTAAATTCACGGTTTGCTTGGATTGGAAGGTTCTCTTGCATATCTCTGTCTGCGTCATTCCGTCCTTCGC
>CALWGV010000030.1 GCA_944380185.1 uncultured Lachnospiraceae bacterium | reverse complement strand
CCTCCCCGATTCCGCGTATGGTCAGCCCATCGTTCGTATTTTCAAAATACAGGGTTCGGTTGACCAGCCTTATATTGATCGGAAGAAGGGACAGGACGTCGCCCGAATGGAGCTTTGCCCGGCTGATTCTCCTGCCGTTTAAATACAGGCCGTTGGTACTGCCGCTGTCCTCCACCCGGATGTCCCCGTTCTCGCTGCGCAGGGTAAAATGCCGCCCCGATACATAGGGGTTTGCAAGGGTCACCTGGTTTTTGGCGGAGCGACCGAACCGAATCATGCAATTATAAGGAATCTGCAGCGTCTGCGCGTCGGCTCCGGTATGGTCCGTCAGATACAGGGCCAGCTGCTCCTGCGCATCCAGGACCACCATGGAATCCCGGATTACATCGTTATCATAAAAGGGGAACGGCTGGCCGGAGGAAACGGAGATTTCTCCCCGCTTATTTCCTTTGATGGTAATCTGCCCCTGCGCGAGCCCCTCCACATACAAAGTATCCTTCTTGCCGGAGCCGATGGTCAAAGTCCCCGGCATCTGCGCCTGAACACTGTACAGACGATCCTGGTACAGCAATACAATATAGCTCATCTCCATGTCTCCTCCCATCGGCTGCTCCTTATCAAAAGCATATTGGAAAAATATGTCCCGGACAATAGTGATCCGCTCCCCTACTATAGTAGATCCTCACAGCAGGCCGGAGCGCCTCTCCTTTGCAGACATCCGTACATTTCCAAAGGCCGGGCGGTCCGAGCGCTTTATCTCCCGCTCCCGTTTTTCCAGCTTTTTTTGGAGATCCCGGATCTGGTGATACAGTTCGTTGTCAAATTTCTGATCATTTTGTTCCTCTGCGCGGGCCAGATAGATTCCCGCCGTCTCCGGCCGGCCGGATGCAAGCAGGGCTGCCAGCTCGTAGCTGGCCCTGGCACTTCCATCCGCCGAAGCCTGCTCCAGGCACGCACGGTACTGATACCGGTTGGGCTCCGCCCCCGTATCGCTGTAGATATAAAGGGCCAAATTCAGGCTGGCCGCCGGATAATGACAGGACGCTGCCCTCTGCCAGTAGAACAAGGCCGACTGGATATCCCCCCGCTCCATATCGTACAGGGCCAGCCGGTTCATCGCCCACAGATTATCCAAGTCCGCCGCGGCCTTCCATCTCTCCCGCACATCCATGGACCCCCGCAGGGAAAGACCCTCGCAGACCGCCGGCATCACCCGGAATCGGTATCTTTCATCTCCCAGGAAACTTGCCACATTGATATGCCCGTAGGGCCAGCCGGCGCAGCCCGCCTCGTCGCACAGCGTAAGCCCTCTGCGGTAATGCGCATACATCTGCTCCTGCTCCGCTCCGGTAAGCCTCTCGCCCAGAGTCAGGAGTTTCTCCTCTCTGGCAAAGAGACGGTCGCCCCGCGCCAGCTCGATGAGCCCCATACTGTTGGCCGCCGGCATATACCCGCCTTTGTAGGCCGTCCGAAAATAGCTTTCCGCCAGGGCTTCGGCCTCCCCCTCCGGCACATCGTCAAACATCCGATTCCAGATCATGTAGCCCAAAAGCCAGCAGGCCGATATCACCGGCGGATCGCAGTCCGCCGCCTGCTTCAAATACAGGGCCGCCCGGCCCATATCCGGCTCCACGCAGTACACGCCCGGATTTCCTCTGCCCTCATCCCCGGCATAGTACTTGCCGCCGTAAAAATACACCTTGCCCATCTCCATAGCCGCCACCATATTGGTCTGCGCCAAACGCTGCAGGGCAAAAAAGCGATCCGCATTATCCCGCCCAAAGCAGCTGACCTGGTTCAAATACTCCTGATACTGAGCGCCCAGATCCACCTTGCGCCGCTCCGTATCCTCCGGCATAACGCAGGAACCGCTCTGCACCTGTGCCAGATGCGTGATCACCACTTCGTAGATTACGTTGGCCAGAAGCTCCACGGAAAGCTCGTCCGCCAGGCAAAGGGTCTGGGAGGCTTCCGCCAGTTCCTCCTTCATCCGCGCCAAAAGCTCCGCCATATCCTCTCTCTCCATCCGGCAATTCACCGGACGGAAAAACAGGCAGAAGCCGATGATCGCCTGCAGCCTGCGGACAATATCGGCCCGATTGGCCTCGTCCTCGTAATGACTGCGGTGCTGCCTGGGAATGGGAAGCTCCGGCACATTGTTGATGTGTTTGCCGATGTTGGCAGAGTTGCTGTCCAAGCCGCTGCGCAGCAGATAATTTACCTGCCGGATCAGCTCTTCATCCTCCTTGCGGCGTCCGCCCTGTCCAATGCGAAAAAGGGCGTCCAGATGCTCTTCCGAAAGCAGCAGCGGATTTGTCGCGCCAAAGACCGCATTGTAAAATACAACCTGATTTGGAAAAATCTTTTTGCCCCGCCCGCAGAGATGGTTTTGCAATGTCCTCAGATATGTAGGGGAAGTCTTCATTTTTTATACCGTACCATTTCCGTTTATTCACAATTTTTCTCTACCCCCAATTATATCGGAATAATTCTTTTCTGTTTGTACGGATGCAAATTAACTATAGTAATTTTAGGAAGGATGCTGCAGACGGTATAAAAAAACACCACCTATGATGCACTTATGCTTTCATAGATGGTGTTGTACCGCAATCTGCAAAAATATTTATATTCAAACTCTGCTCATAGATACATTTCGCTGCTTCGGTCCTCTTGTTTTTGACGTTTCAAATCGTCTTTAAATAGTCCCGCAGCAGAAAGGCGCAGAAGTAAGGAAACGTATAAATCCCGTCGCTGCAGCCGATATTCCCCGCCGTAAACTTTATTCCCCAGTCAATATCCGGGTAGCGATCGCTCTGGATCAGCATCCGAAGGGATTTTGCGGTTCCCCGCTTCGCCTTTACCTCTATGGGGATCAGCTTTTCCTTTGTCCGCACAAAGAAATCCTCCTCCAACGTGGAATCCTCTTTCTTAAAGTAATAAAGGCCATAGCCGCATTTTTTCAGCGCTTCGCCTACGATATTTTCGTACAAGGCTCCCTTGTACACCCCGAGATTCTTATTCGCCCGCAGATCCTCCTGGGCCTCTTCATCCAGCATAGCTACGAACAGCCCCGTATCGAAGAAATAAAGCTTGTACTTGGAATCGCCGTAATTTCCCCGAAGCGGAAGTTCCGGAAAGTTCAGGCAGTAGCAGATGTTGATAATCCCGGCGTCCCGCAGCCATTCAATGCAGCCCCTGTAGTCTTTGAAGCGGGCTCCCCTGGCCACCTTTGAAATCTGAAACTTCTTATTGTCTTTGGCCAGCTGAATGGGGA
>CALWGV010000029.1 GCA_944380185.1 uncultured Lachnospiraceae bacterium | reverse complement strand
TGACCAGTTCGGCAATGGCCTGGGGCTGGTCGCCGGTGGGCTTGTATTCGGATACTAGTTCAAAATGATCCATCTTTTATTCTTGCTCCTCTTTATTTTGCACAAGATAATATTCTTTCTTCTTCGTCTTGCCTCTCGCCCCTATCATTCCTGCATCAACCATTTCCTTCCGTATCACCCTTGTCCTTGCCTCGCTTAAATTTAATTATTCGGCTAATTCGCTTGTTTTTTTCGTTTGTTTTTTCGCTCGTTTTTCGCTTGCTTAACCAACGGCAGCGTTAAAACGGTTCGATCCGAAGATCCGTTTCCGCCCTCCTGCCAGACCTCTCCCCAGATTATAGCATGGATCCATAAAAAAGTATAGCCGCAAAAAGAACAAATGTTCTTTTTGCGGCTATTACCGGCTGTTGCCTTTTTCTTTATCGTTTTACTCGTTACTCCAGATTTTTCCCATTGGTCTTGATGACGTTCTTATACCAATAGAAGGAATCCTTGCGATATCTCTTGCACTCCTTCACGTCATCGTCAGTGCGGTCCACGTAGATGAAGCCGTAGCGCTTTGCGATGCCATTGCTGGTGGATAAAAGGTCGAAGGCGGACCAGGGATTGTAGGCAATGACCTTCGCCCCGTTTTCAATTGCACGCCGAATGGCCTTAATGTGATTGCGCAGGTATTCAATCCGGTAGGGATCGTGAATTGTCCCGTCTTTCTCCAGGACGTCGTAGGCCCCAAAGCCGTTTTCGCAGATCATTGTCGGAATGCCGTAACGATCGTTAATGTCTTCCAGCACGTACTGCAGGCCGTCCGGGTCGATGGGCATGGAGAAATCCGTATCGTCCAGCAGCTCGTTTTTGCATCCCTCGAACAAATCCGGCTGAACCTCATAGGTGATGTGGCCGCCCTTGCCGATCTTGTTGTTCTGCTTGAAGCGACGGGCCGCTCCCGGCGTCGCCGCCTTCACGCAGCCGCTCTGATAGTAATTGATGCCCAGAAAATCAAAGCACTCGCTGCCCTTTTTCAGGATCTCCATGTCGCCCGGCTCGATGACAAAGTCCAGGCCCTGACGTTTTAGATACGCCATGACGGAGGGAGTGTACTCACCCTTAATATAAGCGTCCATGTAGAAATAATTCTTAAAGGCGTTGGCATTCTTCGCCGCCATCACATCCGCCCTGGAGCAGGTGTGGGGATAATAGGGCGCCATATCCAAGGCCGCTCCGCACAGGCCGCCGGGAACGATTTCATGCACTGCAATCGCCGCCTTGGCATGGGCCAGATTCATATAGTGATTGGCCTGCCAGCGGAAACGAGGATTGAACATGTCCTCCCGCGTGATCTTATTTTTGCGGTCGATATAGTTGACGACAATGCTCTGCTCGTTGATCGTCAGCCAGTATTTCACCTCGTCCTTATATTCGTTCAGGATAAAACGGGCATAGTATTCAAAATCGTCCACGATCTGGCGGCTTCCCCAGCCGTCGTACTTATCAACCAGGGCCATCGGCAGGTCATAATGCCACATGGTGACAACAGGCTCGATATTGTATTTGTGAAGTTCTGCAAACAGGTCATGATAAAACTGCACTCCCTTCGGATTCGGCTCTCCGGTCCCATCCGGCAGGACCCGCGACCAGTTGATGGACAGGCGGTAGGATTTAAATCCCATCTCCGCCATCAAAGCCACATCCTCCTTATAATGATGGTAATGGTCCGTGGCAACCGAACAGTCCGCATAGCCGTACTGGTCATGGATTTCGCGATTGATCACATCCTGCTGGTTCTCCTTCTTACCGTCCTCCAGGGCCGCTCCCTCGCACTGATACGCGCTGGTGGATGCTCCCCATAGGAAATCCTTCGGAAATTCCTTAACCTCCTGCATCGAAACTCTCTCCCTTCTCACAGTCCGTTATTTTCTATGATCTCTTTGTAGCGGTAATAGCTCTCTTTGATGGAGCGGTGCAGATCCCCGGTGCCGTCGTTGTGGCGGTCCACATAGACGAAACCGTAGCGTTTGCGCATCTCCCCGGTGCCGGAGGAAACCACATCGATCGGGCCCCACCACAGATAGCCGCGGACGTCGCAGCCATCCTCGATGGCTTTATGCACCTCCTTCAAATGATCCTCCAGGAATTTCACCCGCACCGGATCATGAATCATCTGCCCGTCCTCTTCTTTTTCATCCAGGCCGATTCCATTCTCCATGATAAAAAGGGGCTTGTGATAGCGGTCGGTATACTCCTCCAGCACGTAGCGGATTCCCTTGGGATCAATGGGAAACTTCCAGGGCTCGGGACTTTTTTCCGTCACATAGGGGTTGGGGACCTTCTTTCCTCCCTTTGTCAGGCTGCCCTCGAAAAACTCTCCCTCCGGATCCGCCTTGCACACGTTGGAAAAATAGTAGCTGAAGCCGATGTAGTCCACTGTGTTGTCCCGAATCAGCTCCAGGTCGCCGTCCTCCATCGCCGGCTCTGTCCCATGATCCTTCCACAGCTTGCGCAGGAAGGACGGATAGACGCCTGCCGCCATGATGTCCGTGAACAAAAAGGTGTTGCGGCGGGCATCCAGGGTGGCCAGCACGTCCTGCGGGTCGCAGGAAGCCGGATAGGTCGCCAGATGGGAACCGGCGATCATGCAGCCGATCATTCCGTCCGGAATCAGGGCATGGAAAAGCTTTACGCATTTCGCATTGGCCACCATCGTGTTATGAAGAGCCTGATTCAGCTCCTGCTCGCTGTAGCAGACCATAAAGTCCTTTGCCTGCGGATCAAAACGGGCAGGAACCACCCCTCCGGCAGCCAGAGGCATCCGGTAGAGATTGTTGATCTCATTGAAGGTCAGCCAGTATTTTACCTTGCTGCCGTAGCGCCGGAAAATCACATTGCAGTAATTCATAAAGAAATCGATCATCTGACGGTTGGACCAGCCGTTGTACCTCGTCATCAGGCGAAGAGGGGTGTCAAAATGGGTGATGGTTACAATCGGCTTCATTCCCAGAGACAGCATCGTTTCAAAGAGATCGTCATAATACTTGAGTCCGGCTTCATTCGGAGCCGTCTCGTCTCCATCGGGAAAGATGCGGGCCCAGGAGATCGAGGTACGGAAACAATTGAAGCCCATTCCCGCCATCAGCTGCAGGTCCTCCTTATAGCGATGGTAGAAATCGATCCCCTCATGAGCCAGATAAACCTTGTCCTCATACAGGGCCATCTCCCACTGTCCCTTTTCTTCATTATACTTTAAGCCGGGCGTATGGGCGTCGCTGGTAATGCCTACCATCACATCGGTCGCCTGCGGCTGCTTTCCGTCCGCCAGCCACGCGCCTTCGCTCTGATTGGCTGCGATAGCCCCGCCCCAGAGAAACCCCTCCGGGAAACGGTAAGTCACTTCTTTTTTTGCCATAAACTTCTCCTTTTTATTTGGTCAGTTCGTCCAGTACCGCCTGATTGCCGACCGTCTTATTGGTATCTTCCGTCTTGACAACCAGGGTAAGGACAAAGGTAACGATAAAGGCAATAGCCAAGGTTGCGACTGCCTTCCAGATATTCATCGGATCAGCGCCCATATATGTAGGCAGTGTGACAATACTGGGAGCAGCCGTCGCATAGCGAACCAGTCCGGTCATTCCGGCGAAGAAGCCGCCCACAGCGCCTCCGGCCATTACACAGTAAAGAACGTTCTTAAAACGCAGGGTGATGCTGTAGATCGCCGGTTCGGTGATCCCGCCGAACAGAGCAGTAAAGCTGGTGGAGAAGGCCTGCTGTTTTGTAACCTTATCCTTTGACTTCAAAGCGATAGCCAGAGAAGCAGCGCCCTCGGCAATATTATGAGCCAGCATGCCGGGGCCGGCAACCGTCTCATAACCAGAAGCAGCCATCTGTGCGTAAATCAGCGGAATCGTGCAGTTGTTCAGGCCAAACAGCACCATCAGCGGGGCGATTGCACCAATGAACGTGGGCAGCAGCCAGGGGATGTTGGTCTGCAGCCAGGTCAGGAACGTTGCCAGCAGATCACCCAGCCAAGCGCCGACAGGGCCCAACAAGCACAGGGACAACGGGATCATCACGACCATGACAATCAGCGGCCGCAGTACGTATTTGATGAAATCCGGCAGAATCTTTGTCGCAAACTTCTCCACATAGCTGCCTACCCAGACAATCAGGATAATCGGGATAACGGTGGCATTATAGGAGGCCAGACGCACCGGGATACCGAAGATATCCAGGGCTGTTCCCGCGCTGACAATACCGGTAAAGGTGGGATGCAGCAGTACGCCGGCCAACATCATCGCCAAACCAGTTGACATACCAAACACCTTGGAACTGCTGTAGGCGAGAATCATCGGCAGGAAATAGAACACCGAATCCGCGGCAAAGGTAACAATCGTATATACGCCGCTTGCCGTATCGACCAGGCCGGCCGCATTGAGAATCGTAAGCAGGGCGCGGACCATACCGGAGGCGATCAGGGCCGGCAGCACCGGAATGAAGATCCCCGTCACGATGCCTAAGAATTTCTGTACAAAGTTGGAATTATCATTCTCTTTTGTTTTGTCACTGGGGCCGTCCGCTCCCGCCATATTGAAGCCGCCAGCTCCCATGGCTTCGATGACCGCCTGATAGCTTTCGTTTACGCTGGGACCGATGACTAACTGCAGCTGGCCGGCAGAATCGATTGTCTTCATGACGCCGGGCACCTCCGCCAGCTTCTTCTCGTCAACGGCAGAACGATCCTTGAGTTCAAACCGCAGCCGGGTAGCGCAGTGGGTAACATTATTGACGTTAGCCTTCCCGCCGACCGCTTCCAGAGCCTTTAAACCTGTTTCACGATAATCCATATGATACCTCCTCATTTTTCCGCTGCGGCAGCTTGCGTGCCGCAGCATTATTTTTTATAAACATCTTTCAACGGCATTTTTATCCGCAGCTTTCCTCTGTCTCCTTCATGCCGCAATGTCTCTCCTGCAGGCCTTGCCGTTACAGCCCGTTGTTCTCAATGATCTCTTTATACCGGTAATAGCTCTTCTTGATAGAGCGGTGCAGATCCCCGCTGCCATCGTTGTGACGGTCCACATAGATGAAGCCATACCGCTTTGCCATCTCGCCGGAGCCGGAAGACACGATATCGATCGGCCCCCACCAGCAGTAGCCAAACACCTTTGCCCCGTCGTCGATAGCCTTCCAGAGTTCCTTTA
>CALWGV010000028.1 GCA_944380185.1 uncultured Lachnospiraceae bacterium | reverse complement strand
TCAAGGGCTCTCTAAGTAAATGATGTTGCGGCTGGCGAACCTTTCGATGAGTCTTTAGACTCTAGTGCCGGTAATAGGCCCTTATAGGGCCAAAACAAACCACCGGCTAAGCCGGTGGTCGTGATTTGCCGCACACAGGGAAAATTTAACCGAATATTTACCTGACTTTCGCTTACCTTAAAATATTTTGTGCCATACTCTTCCTGTTTGCAGAATAAGGCTGCCAAATAGAAATCTGCCGGCAGGACCGGGGAGGGAAGTTTCCAGCCTGTGAAAAGGAAGGAGTATTATCGCGGAATGAAAAAGGACAGAAGCAGGAGATACGCGGGTGGGATGCTGCGTCGCCTGGCTGTAGGAGGGCTCAGCGCAGCGATGGCCGTATCGTCTCTGGGCCTGGGAATGGCTGTTCCGGCATATGCAGCGGAGATACCGGCTGTATATGAGGAAGTGCTGAATGGGACAGCGCTGAGTGAAGCGGAGCCGACCGAGGCGGCGGCAAATGAGGGGATCCCCGCAGAAGCGGCGCAGCAGGACAACGCATCGGTTTCCACGCCGTTACTGATCACGGAGATTGTGGCGGATACCCATCAGGCGGATGGGACGACGGCTTCCGGCACCGATGCCTTTGAGTATGTGGAAATCTACAACTCTTCCAATGGACCGGTGGCTCTCGATCAGTATCTGATCCAGAACCTCAATGGAAGCACAGTGACGGACTGGGAGATCCCCGGTGGAATCACCCTGGAAGCAGGAGCGACTCTGGTGGTCTGGATTCGCAATGACGCAAGCGACAGTCTGGAGGATGCGGCATTTCGCTCTTATTATGGGATAGGAGAGGACGTCCAGGTGGTGAAAACGACGGAAAAGGTCAACGGATTTTCCAACAGCGGAATGAGATCCATCCGCATCGTGGTCAAGACCACCGGTCAGATCATCACGCAGATCACCTATAACGACGGGGATCAGAAAGCACAGACCAAGAAGGGCATCAATTTCGGTTACACGCCGGGTCAGATTAGTCAGCCCACTCTTTCCTATGATCAGGATCCTACGCCGGGGACCCGTCTGGACAGTCAGCAGTTTGACGGGCAGTATCAGGTGACTGAGCAGCCGGGGGCAGCCGTGTCGGTGACGGCGGACGGTCAGGCTAGCGCAGGGGCTTCCTATACTATATCGGCGTCAACAGATCTTCGGGCCATTGTGACTACCGCCTATACAGAGGTGACTACCTCCGTGGGCAGCACGCAGTACTCCATGAACTATGCTGACGGAATCTTTACGGCGTCTGTTCCGGCGGATGCTTTCGACGGTGAGACGCAGTTTACCTTCCAGGTATTTATGAGCGACGGAGTAAACACGGCAGTCAGCGGTGTGCAGACTGTCCAGGTAGACAATGAGGCGACCCAGGCGGAGCTTCCTGCTCCCCTTTTGATCACGGAGATTGTCCCCAACACAGACAACGTGGGCGGTTCGGATGCCTTTGAATTTTTTGAACTGTATAACGGCGGCGGACAGACGGTAAACCTGGATCAGTACAGCTTTTATTATGACAACGGAAACACGGTAAGAGAGTGGCAGCTGAATGATGCGGGACTGACTCTGGATGCCGGCGAGAGCCTGGTAGTCTGGGTAAAAAATACTGCCAATACAGAGGCCGGATATACCGAGGCCCAGTTTAATGAAAATTACGGAACGTCCTTTGTGATGGGGGAAAATCTCACGACGGTGAATTCCGACGGCTTTTCCAATTCAGGCTCCAGAAGTCTGTCGCTGCGGACAAGGACGGGGATCACACTCTATACGGTGAGCTATTCGGCCTCCGACTCGTCGGACGGCTCTCTGGGCGTAGATGAGGCCATCACCTTTGACTATAACGGCACAGAGATCGCCGCCCGTTACGACGGAGCACCTGCGCCCGGCGGATTGAATGCCAGTCAGTCTGTTCAGGGGCAGTACACATCGCCGGCAGCGGTGGAGAACCCGTCTGTGACAGCGCAGGCTCCCGACTATATCGGCACGGGTGAGAGCTGGACTGCGCAGGTGGAGTCCACCAATCTGACGGGAACGATTCTGAGCGCCAGCCTGCGTCTCTATGCGGCAGATGGCGCCGAGCCTGCGGCTGTGGTGGATATGACTTATCAGGAGGAAGTGCTGCAGGCCAGTCTCTCCTATGATCTGGTCAGCGAAGTCGGGGAATTCCAGTATGACATTGAGATCTCCGATGGAGTGAATACAGCCGTATCCGGCCGGCAGACCGTGACGGTGGAAAATGCCAGCGAGGTGGATGTGACCAAGGCGCCGGCCCTGACGATCACGGAGATTATTCCGGATACATCCAATATGAATGGCGCTGATGCCTATGAGTTTATCGAGATCTACAATAATTCCAACCGCGATATTGATCTGAAGGATTACAAGCTTTACTATAACTATCCCGACAACGGGGACAGCAGCGATGTGATCTGGTGGGAGACCTCGGAGAGCAAAATCCTGGCGGCAGGAGAAACTCTGGTATTCTGGGTGAAAAACGGAGGCAATGACGAATTGACCATCGATGATTTCAACCAGAAATTCGGCACCAGCCTGACGGCAGATCAGCTGATCGAGATATCCAGCGGCGGTATGGCCAATTCCGGCGCCCGCGGCGTGAAGATCGCCACCAATGTAAAGGATGTTCTGGACTATGTGACCTACAATATGAACGGGGCGGACAACACCACGGCAGATCGGTCCATCACTTACCAGAACCGTTATTCCGGCAGCACCTTTGTCAGTGTTATGGTATCGGATAATTCTGATCCTACGCCGGGACAGGTTACGGACAGTGAGAGACCCCGATATCAGGCCCAACTTCCGGCTCAGGTGGGAGAGCCTGTATTGACGGACCGCACACCGTCCACCTTTAATCAGGAGGAAAGCCTGATCTTTGGGCTGGAGGCGGTGTCCGAGGAGACGACCATCAAGACGGTTCGCCTGTATGTCAAGGACAATAATTCGGATTCCTATGAGGTCTATAATCTCCTCAGAGAAGGAGGAGACGTGTTTACAAAGGAGCTGCCTTCCGTGGACCTCTATGGCAAGCAGTCCTACGAATACTATTTTGAGGTCAGTGACGGCTATCAGACGGTGACCACAGAGGTCAGGACGGTGGAAAACGAGAATCCTCAGCAGACCGGAGACAGCCTGAATGTGACCGAGGGACAGTATCTGTCCGGCACGGAGGCTATCATCGGCACCGGGGAGGATCTGAAGGTAGATGGCGAGGAAGTGGAGACTGTGGCTTCCATCAACGGAGACGCCCGGATTGCTTTTGACGCCAGTCAGACGGATGTGTTCTTCAAAAATGCAGTGGCCATCGGCAGCGATGTGCTGGGTGTATTTAATGAGGGGACCTATGATGCCTGGGCCACATATTCCTATGCCGTGGACGAGCACTACTTTGACGTAGAGACGAGGGAAGTTACGATTGCCTTCCATGCAGGAAACAAGGCCAATACACTGGAGCATGACATTGAGAACAACGACGACTTTGTGCTGAAGAATATCCGCCTGATTCTGCCGGATGGCGTCTCTCTGCGCCCGGTCAAATACGAGGCGGTGGACGGAATCGGAGCCATCGAGCATACAGCGGATAACTGGCACCCCGACGATCCCTACGATATGGGAATGATTTCCCCGGAGACGGAGATCAGCATGGGCGATGGTACCAGCAAGGTGGAGATCCTGTATGTGACATTCCAGCTGAATGCGTCCAGCTTCAATGCGCTGCGCTGTGATCTGGATACTACCGTTCTGTCTGACGGCAGTCACAGCATCAGCTCCGGCGAGTACACGGTACATGTTATCGTTGACAATACGGCTCCTGTGATTACCACCAACCTGGAGGAGGGAGAGACCTACCGGGATCTGGTGATCGAGGCGGAGGCGACGGATGCCCTCAGCGGTCAGGCAGAGCTTACCGCCTGGCTGGATGACGAGGCCATAGAGCTTCCCTATACGATTGACAACCAGAAGATGGAGGCGGGAAGCCATACTCTCCGGCTGACGGCCGTGGATGCAGCCGGCAATACGGCGGAGACGAGCATTACCTTTATCACTCCCGAGGAAAATGCAGATGTAGAGGGTGACCTCCTGCCGGAAAATGGAGCCACGGTCAATGGCGATCCTACGTTCATCGTCCGTGCGGTAGACCCCACCGGTGATGACATGACCGTTACCTTCAAGCGGGGCGAGCGCTTTGAGCTGGGTGATGCCAATATTGCCCAGAGCAGCGGCATCAGCGATACGGCGGGTTCTGACGGGCAGGAATTTGGAGAGGAAACCGGGGACGGCTTCCCCTGGGAGATGTTTGATATTGAGCTGGGCAGCGGACTGGGCGATGAAAGCGAGATCCGGATCAGCTGGCAGGGGACCTCCAACAACGAAAAGACTTATCTCTATGTGTACAATACCGCCGACAGTGCCTGGGAGCAGGTGGAGGCGGAGCAGACCTGGGACGGGGACAATATGACGCTGACCGCGGATGTAGAGCTGGCAGATCATATGGATGGTTCTCTTGTCCATGTGATGGTGCAGAATGGAGAGGGCTATACGCCTGCTCAGTATGCGCCGGGCGAGGCTTCGGAAAACGCCACCTACAACGAAGAGGATACGCCCAGAGAAGATTACGACTTCACTTTTGTGGTGGAGAGTGACACGCAGTATTATAATGAGGATTATGACGGCAATCCCAGCCAGGATGTAGATGGGCAGTATCAGTATCAGCTGGATATCCACAGCTGGATCATCAACAACCGTGAAAGGATGAACATCCAGTATTTGTTCCACGATGGAGACATTATTGATGATGAGCCGCTGATTCCGGAGTGGGAGAATGCCGATCAGGCCTATCGGATGTTGGACGAGGCAGGCATTCCCTACGGCGTCCTGGCCGGCAACCATGATGTGGGCCATCTGAGCGGAGACTACACTAATTTCAGCAGATATTTCGGCGAAGCCCGCTACAGCGGCAATCCCTGGTACGGCGGGAGCTATAAGGACAACAGAGGTCATTACGATCTGATCACGGTGGATGGCATTGATTTCATCATGATCTATATGGGCTGGGGCATCGGCGACGAGGAGATCCAGTGGATGAACGATGTGCTGGCTCAGTATCCGGAGAGAAAGGCCATCCTGAATTTCCACGAGTACCTGCTGGCCAGCGGCGGACTGGGCGAGGAGCCGCAGCGGATCTATGACGAGGTGGTGGCGGCCAACCCCAATGTCTGCATGGTACTCTCCGGCCACTATCACAATGCGCAGACTCGCATTGACTCCTTCGATGACGACGGCGACGGAATCGCCGAGCGCAATGTCTACCAGCTGCTGTTCGATTATCAGGGGCTGAATCAGGGCGGTATGGGCTATATCCGTCTGATGCACTTTGATATGGAAAATGAGAAAATCATCTTCCGCACCTATTCGCCTTCTCTGGACGATTACGATGCCAAGGATGAGACAGGCATCGGTGATGTGGCAGGAATCAACGGAGAGGAAGAGTTTGAGATCAGCTTTGCTGATCTGGGAATCACACCCAGGGTCAAGACCCTGGAAACCACGGGACTGACTGTGGATGTGTACGGCGATACGGTGATCGGGACAGTGGAAAATGTGGCCAGCGGTACTGCAGCCAGCTATACCTGGACCGGGGCTCCCGAGGGCACCATCGGCTGGTATGCGGAAATCACTGATGCGTACGGCGGCCTGACCAGGACGGATGTAAACTACGTGACCATAGTAAAGAGCGGATATGAGCCGGTGCTCACGCTGCCGGGCAGCGACGAGAACACCGTAAAGCAGGGCGACAGCTTCGATCCCATGGCTGGTGTCAGCGCAGTGGATTACCAGGGCAGAGACATCACAGGCCGCATTACCGTGAAGGGAGAGGTAGATACTTCTGTTCCCGGCACATATGAGCTGACCTATACCGTGACGGACGAGGCAGGAAATACGGCATCGGCTGTACGCGTTATCCGCGTGATGGCTGCGGATACCGGAGAATCCGGCCAGAATCCCGGCGGTACGGAAGGTTCCGGCGGAAATCCTGGCGGCAGCGGCAATGCCGGCGGCAGTGGAAACGGACAGGACGGCGGCGGTTCCGGTCAGCAGACAGGAAGCTCTACGGCTACGGGAGACGTGGCCGGCGCCTGGCTGCCGGTCTATGTGATCGGACTTGTGTCAGGGCTGACGGCTCTTGCCGTTCTGGCGGAAAAGAAAATGCGTGCCCTGATGAAGAAAGAAAACTGATCGGCATGTTCTTGCGGCACCCTCTGAGGGCAACCTCAGAGGGTGTTTTTGTGTCACATAAACAATACAAAATAATACTTGCAAAGCTGATAAAATCATGTACAATATATGTATACCTATCTTTTTTATCTGTTCTGAATCAGTCTGATTTGACCTATCGTTAATAATCCCGATGAAAAGGCAACGTAAAATATGACGCCGAAAGTGCAGCCCGCAGGCTTGCCTGCACTGAAAATAGGAAAAATATCCTTTTGGTTTGGGAGGAGGGAACAGCATGAGGGTCACTGCCCGGATCAAAGATTATCGGCTACTGGTAAAAGTGAAAACAGCCCTTGGCGAGACAGTGGACAGAGGGGAGCTGGGGCGATTTGCACAGATGCATTTGGACGGCTTTTTTATGCCGGAGAAAGCAAGAAAGCGGGCGGCCAGATTCCGGGGACCTATTGGGATAAGTCTGCGGGATCGTCTGAAGAGTCCTGTGACGGGCGGGGATTTTCTGTCTATTGTAGGGCAGACCGGGGCCGCCATGGGCAGGCTGCAGGGAAGCGGACTGCCGCTCTCTCATCTGGTCATGGATATCCGCTGTACATTTTTTAATGAGGTGACAAAAGAGGTAGTGTTTCTCTACCTTCCTCTCTCAGGCAAGCAGAAGTCGCCTAAACCGTCGGAGTTTTTGGCATCGATTCTATACTCGGCGCGGCCGGCGCAAGAGCAGGATGCCGGGATAATGTCAGATTTTGCCAAGCTGCTGAAAAGCACTGCTCCCCTCGATGTCCGCCGGATCGAAAGATTTGTCCGCGGTGAGGCAAGAGCGGCAGAGCGTACAGCAGGTGAGCCGGTACAGCCAGACCCCAGCCGGGAAGGAGGGGTGGGAGGCGAAGAGACAGGTCTGCTGGCAGAGCCTGGGGATGAAGAGACAGGGCTACTGAATGAAGAATGGTCCGCCGGCGGACATGCGGCCGCTTTCCTTCCAGTCCTGCACCGTTGTCTTACAGGAGAGATGATCGTCATAGACAAACCGGTGTATCGCCTGGGCAAAGAGAAAAGCTATGTGGATTATTTTGTGAACAACAATATCGCTGTCAGCAGAAGCCATGCAGATATCATTGCGCGGGATGACCGCTATTTTGTAAAGGATCTCAATTCCCGCAATCACACTTATGTCAACGGACAGAAAATACCGGTCCGGATGGAATTTGAGATTCATGAAGGAGACAGGCTCTGTCTGGCCAACGAAGAATTTGTGTTCCATTTGAGAGAGGTCTGATTTGAGAGAGGCCTGATTTGAGAGATGTCTGATAAGAGGGGAAAATCTGACAGCAGAAGAGCCTGCACCCAGTGGAAAGAGGATGGGCAAGGAGGAGCGGCATGAGGTATATGGCTGTGGCGGAGACGGACAAGGGAGACTTTCGCGAGACCAATCAGGACAGTATTCTGGTTCAGCATGGACGAGTGGGAGAGGAGGAGATTTTGCTGGCAGCAGTCTGCGACGGTATGGGAGGCCTGGCCAGAGGAGAGTTGGCCAGCGCCATAGCCGTTCGATCTTTTTCACGCTGGTTTAAGCAGGAATTGATGCCAGGGCTTTCACCTGCGGACCTTGTCCGGATGGATATGCAGGAGATTGCAAACAGATGGACAGTGATGCTGAAGCGGCTGAATGCCAGAATATCTGAGTACGGCCGCGGGACAGGGGCGGAGAAGATGGGGACAACGTTTTCCGGCCTGCTGCTTGCGGGCGGACGGTATGTGATCGCCCATGTGGGGGACTCCCGCATCTATGAGCTTGGTTCGTCCATGCGGCAGCTGACGCAGGATCATACCTATGTGGCCAGGGAGATAAGCCGGGGCAGACTTTCGGCAGAGCAGGCAAAGAGGGACCGGCGCAGAAATCTGCTTCTCCAGTGCATAGGAAGCTCGCGTATTGTGGAGCCCCAGGTGATCTGCGGACAGATCCGGGCAGGGATTTATATGCTTTGCTCAGATGGCCTGTGCCATGAGCTGAATGACGGGGAGATGGCGGAAACGCTGGAGCCCTTCGCCCTGTCGGACAAGGGAAAGCTGGGAGAGAGGGCGCGCTGTCTGATCAGCCGGGCCAAGGAGCGGGGAGAGAGGGATAATATCTCCGTGATTCTGGTCCGGGTGTTTTGACAAGAGAAAAGCGGGGGAAGTGCTATGGCCCGGGTGGGAATGGTCATCGACGGCAAATATGAGGTGCTGAAGGAAATCGGCCGAGGAGGCATGTCGGTCGTCTATCTGGCCATGGACAGGCGATTGAATAAACAGTGGGCAGTCAAGGAGATCCGCAAAAAAGGGACCGGACGAAACGATGAACTTGTGGTAAACAGTCTGATGGCCGAAGCGGATCTGATGAAGAGGCTGGATCATCCCGCCCTGCCGCGCATTGTGGATATTATTGACAATGGGGTGACGGTCTATGTGGTTATGGACTATATCGAAGGAGAGTCTCTGGACAAAATATTGAGGGAATACGGCGCGCAGCCGGAAAAACTGGTCATCGGCTGGGCAAAGCAGCTCTGCGATGTCCTTGGCTATCTGCACGGACAGAAGCCGCCCATCATCTACCGGGACATGAAACCGGCCAATGTGATGCTGAAGCCGGAGGGAAATATAAAGATCATTGATTTTGGCATTGCCAGAGAGTATAAGGAACAGAATCTTGCCGATACCACAGTGCTGGGTACTCGTGGATACGCCCCGCCGGAGCAGTACGCGGGACAGACGGATCCCCGCTCAGATATCTTTGCCCTGGGCATGACCATGTATCATCTTCTGACAGGGATAGACCCGCGAAGCGGAGAGATCTATGCGCCGGTGAGGTACTGGAATCCAGAGCTGTCCGAGGGTATCGAACGGATTGTCGGCCGCTGTGTGGAGCCGGCGTTGGAGAACCGCTATCAGAACTGCGGTGAGCTACTGTATGATCTGGAGCATCCGGAGCTGATTACCGGAGGGTATAAGAGAAGACAGACAATCAAGCTGGCCGTCTTCCTCGTCTGTGCAGGCATGACGGCTGCCCTGGGAATAGCCGGGGCAGGGTTTGGTCTGGCTGCCGCCAGAATGAATAATCAGGACTATGAGGTCAATATCTCCGGTTCCGATCCTGCACGGTATTATGACGCGGTGGAAATCTATCCGGAGAGGCCGCAGGCATATCAAAGGCTGATTGACTACTGCAGAAACCACCAGGTCGACAATAACGAAATTGTGCGGGTCGGCAATGTCATTGAAAACCACGCAGCAGATTTAAACCGGTCGGATCCGGAGGTTGCCTGCCTGTACTATGACATGGGGAAGCTTTATTTTTCCGAATACGACGGCTCCTTTAAGGTCCGTGCGGTAAATGCGCAGAATTTTTTTCTGGCTGCTGCAGAGGCAGAGGCGGAATTTGCGGAAAAGGGAATCGCCGCCTGTTATGTGATGATCTGCCGTTTTATGACCTATCAGAGCACCGCTTCGGAACATTCGCTGGAGGACTACCGCCAGCTTTTGGGGCAGATCGATGCAGCGCTGGCGGAGGCAGAGGCGGCATCCGGCAGGGAGGCCAATTACGACAGAATTTCGCTCTGCTATGTGACCATGCTTTTTTTAAACGACCAGGCGGAATACCTGGCGGGAGTGGGGGTTGGCCGGCAGGAGGTGATTGGGCGGATGGAGACCGTGAAAAGGCAGGCGCAGGGGCTTACGTCCACTCTTGCCTATGTGGATGAGCTGCGGGAAGAAATGGAAGAGACCTATGATTCTTTTGTCGCCAATATCTGCGCCAAATACAGCGAGGTAGAGAAACGCAGGCACGGGGAGGAGTAGAAGATGGCAGAAACTTTAAAGAGTCTTTCTTTTTTCGCTCTGTCTGCGGCGCTGATGAGCCTGGGGCTGACTGTGTTTTTCTGGTTTTTCTTTCGCATACCTGCTGTGATCGGCGATCTGACAGGGCGCACGGCGCGAAAGGCCATAGAGAAAATGCGGGCGGTCAACAGGCAGTCCGGACGCAAAACCTACCGGGTCAGCACGGTCAATGCAGTGAGGGGCAGAGTGACGGCGGATATACCG
Organism: uncultured Lachnospiraceae bacterium; assembly: GCA_944380185.1. Lineage (GTDB taxonomy): Bacteria > Bacillota > Clostridia > Lachnospirales > Lachnospiraceae > RGIG7193. Next base: position 92,439 of record CALWGV010000028.1, on the reverse strand, counting down.
CAGGCGCAGGGAGAGGGGGAGGAAAAACCTGCATCCGGGAGGAGGGGCAGAGAATGCCGGACAGGCCCGGCTACGTCAGATGGGCAGCAGGTGGAGCCAAAGGAAACGGAACCTATAGATTTGACAGAGACGGCACAGCTTCCCGTGGTGATGATCGATGAGGTCCTGATCATCCATACCGGGGATAAATATCTGTGATGGGAGAAGGAGAGGGCTGATGAAAAAAAGAATAAGGGAATGGATGAGAGGGCTTGCGGCAATGGGGGTGTGCGCGCTGGCAATGATGATTTTGGTGCCTTTTGCAGGAAAGGAAGCTATGGGTGCGCCGGAGGAAGTCACAGAAGTCATATGGGAGACAGAAGAGACGGCCGAGGAAACCGTGGAGGAAACCATAGATGAGACCACGGAGGAGACGGCCGAGGAAACATCAGAGGAGGAAACCTCGGAAGCCGCCGTATACACAGTTGCCGCATCGGAGGAGCTGGAAGGCGGTGAGATTGTCTTAAAGGCAGATGGCAAAGAAGGGACATCACTTACCGTCCGGGAAAACACGCGGATAACGGTTCTGGTTCGGGCGCATGAGAATTACCGGATCGGGGCAGTCATCGTGGGGGAAAAGGAGCTGCAGTTTGATGACAGGATCGCTGAATATGAGACGGATATTGTTATTACGTCAGACATGCAGATCGGAGCGGACTTTATCCGGCAGCATACCATTTCCGTGAGCTGGGGAGAACAGGGGGAAGTAGAGGCTGAGCCGGAGCTCAGCCTGTTCGACGGTGGCCGCAGCGGCTTTGTCACGGCAGATCAGGGAGAAAAGGTAAAGATCACGGCGGACCCGGAGGATTATCATCGGGTGGAAAAGGTGATGATCAATGGAGTGGCCGACGAGGGGGTAACCGGAGAGAATTTTGACCGGAATGAGGTTTATGAGAGAGAGTTTGCCGCAGACCAGAATTATTGGATAGAGGTGTCTTTTGCGCCCAATCGGTATCGCGTGACGGCCAAGCCCGCGGAGCATGGCACGATTTCTGTGGAGGAGCCATGGGTGGACTATGGCGGGACGAGCAAAGTGACGCTGACTCCCGATGAAGGATACACGGTAAAGAGCGTTCAGGTAAATGGAAAGGATCAGGAAGTCTGCGCTGAGGGGGCAGCGGAGGAAATCTATTTTGTGCTGGAGGATATCGACGAGCACAAGGAAATAGAAGTTCGCTTCGGAGAGATTCTCGCGGCGTCTTTGGATGATTTTTCCCTCAATAGAGAAGACGCCCTGCGGGCGGAAGGACTGATCTATGTCTTTGCCGGGGACGGTGAGGCTGTCTTTACGACGGAAAAAAACGGTATGCAGCTCTATGACCTGGAGAATCGACTGATCGGAGGGGGCAGGAATGTTCGGGAGATAACCGTGACGAAGGATACGGATATAGGGCGGATTTGTCTCTACTATCAAGCGCAGGAGGAGTGGACGGCAGCCTGGCATGAGGTGGCGGGCGTAACCTGCGATACGCCTCTGCGGATTGTTATGGACGGGACTGCGGCCGGAATATCGCTGGTTCCCTCTGGGACCAATGAGAACGATATTTACCGCGGCGACGTCAGCGTGGATATCTCGGCGGAGGACCCCGGAGAATGCTCAGGGATCGGCTGGGTGGCGTATCGCGTCACCTGCAAAGAAGAGGAGACGGACTCTGGTGTTCTGTACAGCTATGAGGATGGAAATCCGATTCAGAATATTGTCAAAACCGGAATAGTGGTGAAGGCGCAGGACAATAACTCCAGTCAGGTGATTGTGGAGGTGACTGCCGCCGACCGGGCTGGCAATCAGACTGTGGAGAAAGTCTTGCTGGATATCGATATCACGCCGCCGCAGATCAGGATCACCTTTGACAACAACAGCGACAATAACGGCAACGGTTATTTTGATGCGCCGCGCAGGGCGCTGGTGGAGATCAGGGAGAGAAGCGCGCATTTCGACCCTGATAAGGCGGCGGGAGCGGTACGGGTTTTGGCGACAGATGCGGCAGGGGTGCCGGTGGAGGGAGCGTGGAGCCTGGGGGAGTGGGCTACCGAGGAGGATGCCATAGATCCGGATGGAGCGAGGCATACCGCTGTGCTCTCCTTCGAGGAGGACGCCAATTACAGCTGGTCTGTCTCCTGCAGGGACATGGCCGGTAACGACAGCGGAGAGCCGGATACCGGGGATTCAAAAGCCCCCTTCATCTTCACTGTGGACACAACGGTTCCTTTCGGCAGGGTGAGGGCCGCAGCGGCCGAGGGAGGAGAGAGGGTCTGGGACGGCCTGCCGTCAGGATTGACTTTTGGCTTTGCCTCACGGGAAGCGATAGTGATTACCGGTGAGTTTGAGGATGAGACCTCTGCGTTCTTGGCGGCGGTGGAGTATTATAAGGTGCAGGCAAAGACGCCGGAGGATGTGATAGAGCGGCTCAGCGCAGAGAGGCTGGATCGGGTGGCAGAATGGCAGCCCTTTGAGCGCCTGGAGCTTACCGAAGACGAACAGTCTGTATTTTATTTTCGGATCACCGACCCTGCCGGCAACTATGCTTATCTCGGCACGGACGGTCTGACTGTGGACCATCTGTCGCCTCAGGCTGAAGAGAGTGGGCCTCTCGGCGTTACGATGATACTGGGGGATTCGGGCGGCGGCGCGGAACTCTACGGGGGAGATGTCCCGGTGACGGTAAGGGTGGAGGAGCCTGTTGCAAACGGAGCTTATTCCGGCCTGCGCACCATCGCCTACCAGATACTGAACAGGGGAGTTGAGACGCAGGCGGGGACGCTGTATGAGGCTGATGACAGGGAGCCGGAACGGGCGGAGCTTTTGAGGGAGTGGTCCGGAGAATTTGTCGTGGACAGCGAGCTCAACAACAGCAATGATGTGCAGATTCTGATTTATGCGCAGGACAATGCTCTGAATTACAGCCAGAAACAGAGAAATATCGCCATCGACATCACGCAGCCGATTGTCGAGGTAAGCTATGACAACAATGAAGCAGCAGGAGGGCTTTACTTCAACAAGCCCAGGACAGCTTTTATCACTGTGACAGAGAGAAATTTCCTTCCGGAGAATGTACAGCTCTCCATTGCCGGCGCGGACGGAGCAATTCCCGTGCTAAGCCAATGGACCCGCGCGGAGGGCACCGGCAATCTGGACGACACTCGTTTTACAGCCGCCCTTACTTATAGTGAGGACGGAGACTACACATTTCATATTGCCTGCCGGGATATGGCGGGAAACATGTCCGGCGAGGCGGATTATGGAAACAGTGCGGCTCCTGTGCGGTTTACGATCGACCGGACGCCTCCCGTTGTCTCGGTAAATTACAGTAATAATGACGCAAAAAATGGCAGGTACTTTTCTGAGGCCCGCACGGCGACGGTTGTGATCACGGAACATAATTTTGATGCAGACCGGGTGAGCCTTACCCAGACGGCCGATCGGGACGGCGAAGCAGTGGCAGTTCCGGAAGTTCGCTGGACCAGCGAAGGAGATGTGCATACGGCGCGCCTGGCCTACAGCGAGGACGGGGAATACAGTCTGGAGGTGACGGCTGCAGATCTGGCGTCCAATGAAAGCGAAGGAACAGATTACGGCGAGAGTACGGCAGGCCAAAACTTTGTCATCGATCAGACGATACCCTCTTTGACGATCGGCGGAGTGGAAAACGGCTGCGTCTACAGCCGTCAGGTGATCCCGGAGCTTACCTTTGGCGACCGATATTATGATTCCTGTGAGATTAGGCTGCTTCGAACACGCCTGGGTGAAAAAAATGCGGACGTGACGGATCAATTTATCCCTTCGGTAGAGGAAAACCACAGAGGAGGCGGCGGAACCTACGATACCTTTGCACGGGCGGAGGAAAACGACGGCATTTACAGGCTGATTGTCACCGTGCGCGACCTGGCCGGCAATGAGGAGACAGAGGAGATTGTCTTTGCACTGAATCGGTTTGGATCGGTCTACGTATATGATGACTATTTGATCTCCCTGATTCAGGATGGCGGCCGGTATATCACTTTCTCCGGCGATAAAGGTCCTGCGATCACACAGGATTTGGTGATTGCAGAGTACAGTCCGGGCCCCCTGCTGGACGGATCACTGCAACTTTTGGTGACTCGCGACGGAGAAGCTGTGGATGCGGACTATCAGGTGGTTTCCTCTGCCACGGGAGCCGAAACATCAGACGCGCTGGACTGGTACCGCTATGTCTATACCATTGCGGCGGACAATTTTGCTGAGGATGGGGTCTATCGGATATCCTTAAGCTCTGCCTACTCCACGGCGGATTCCGGAAAAAACCGGTCCGCCAGTGTTCCGGAGAATTCCATGGATAGCAGAGGAGAGAGAGTGGTGGATGTCCTGAGCTTTACCGTGGATACCACGGCGCCTGAGATCCGCAACATTGCCAATTTGGAAAAAGAGGTCGTTGATGCGGCCAGCTTGGATATACCGTATACCATTGTGGACGAAGGGGGCCTGGCCTGTGTGGAGGTCATGGTAAATGGAGAGCTTTTTCAGCGGGTTACGGATTTCGGGGAAAACAAACACAGCTATACCGGCCGGTTCACCTTGAGAGAGGATGAAAATGTGCAGACCGTTCGCCTTGTAGCGACGGATCTGGCAGGAAACGTGGCTGACACATCGGATGACATCTGGCGTGCGGGAAGGGCTTATGGGTTTCAGGACAAGGTGACGGTCTCCACCAATTTTATGGTTCGCTGGTATGCCAATCGGCGATTGTTCTGGGGAAGCGTAGGTGCAGCAGCGGCTTTGGGAATTCTCTTTCTGCTCGTCGTGTGCCTCCTTCGCCGACGGAGAAAGAAACCATGAATGTGCTGAGACCGGAGAAAGATATTTTTGAAATGTTCTGCGGCCCAAACCTTGCTTTTGTGCTGGCGGACAGAGAGCTTTTTCTTGCCACCGAATACAAGGTTCTGCGGGGACAGACGCAGACCGGTCTTGTCCGGTGCGTAAAAATGCTCTACAACGGCAGGCTTAAACTTTATTATCTGACGGAGGGTCTCGAAATGCTGGCGTCGGCGGCTTCTTCTTTTTCTGAAAATAGATTCCGCGCACTTGTTCTGAACTTGTTTTCAAGTGTCAATGCCGTAAAGCAGAACAGCTTTTTGTCCTGTCAGAGCATCTGTCCCTCTCCGGAGAGGATATATGTGGATCCTGCTACCTGCGGGATCAGGCTGGTGTATCTGCCCCTTGACCGGAGGCTGTTTGCCAGTGAGGCAATCTTTGAGATGAAGCTGAGAACCGGGCTGGCCGGTCTCATGGCAGGGATACCGACTGCGGCTTCGCCGAAGTGGAAAGAATTCGCACAGGCCTTGGCTGATGAGAAGCTCTCCTGGGCGGAGATAGAGGACAGATTAAAAAGGTCGGCAGCTGGTCAGGCAGCTTCCGCTGACCGGATTCTGAAGCTGACGGCCGTAAATGGGGCGACGGACTCCGTTCTCTGGATATCGGAGGATGATGCTGTCATCGGAAAGAAGGCTGGAGCGTCAGCCCTGGTTATTCCCGGCAACAAAATGATCAGCCGCAGACACTGCCGCATCAGCCGGAGAAACGGGCAGTTTGCGGTCAGGGATCTGGGGAGTACCAATGGGACCTTTGTAAATGGAGTGAGACTGCGGCCGGGAGAAGAAAGGCGCCTGGAGACAGGAGACCGTCTGTGTCTGGCTGACAGTGCTTTCCGGGTGAATATTCAGTGAGTATCTGGGCGTCTGCAGCAAAGGAGTGGAAATGGCTGGATTTAGAATTATCATTGCGGATACGGATGAACGCTATGCGGCTGCGCTGGAACGGGAATTTATGCGAACGTATCCGGATGCGGCAGACCTGGAGATTATCACAGAGCCCGAGTGTTTTGGCGAGGTCTTTGCCCTGCCGCAGCGGGCAAAGCTGCTGCTGGTATCGGAGACTCTCTATGAACCGCACCTGTGCCGACATGACATAGATACTATTTTTCTGCTGACGGAGGAAGACGAGTGCGGTGAAGACCGGCCGGAGCAGGGGCGGAGCCGGGTGCGGGCAGAGAGGAAAGCGGAGAGCATTGAAATAAATCGGATTTTTAAGTATACGAGTCCAAAGGAGATCTTTCGAGAGATCGAAGCCCGATGCCGGGGCGGGTTTAACCGGATAGAGAAACAGACAAAGAAAACACAGATAATTTTGGTATATGCTGCCTGTGAGGAGGCGGGCAGGACGACGACGGCCATGGGGCTTAGCGCCTGTCTGGCGGATAGTCCCGGGAGAGTGCTGTATCTGAATGCCGGACATCTCCAGTGGTTTTCCTGCCTGCTGAAAAATTCAGCTCCGATCGAAGGGAGAGAGATATACCTGCGCCTGAGAGAGGAGAGAGGCGATGTCTATGAGGCGATACGCCATGAGATTCGCAAGGAGGGCTTCTTCTATCTTCCTCCATTCGGTGCGGCGCTGTCCGCCCTGGATATGGATTACGGCGTCTACGAGAGAATTATCCGCTGCGCCGCCGCATCCGGAGACTTTGATTACGTTGTGGTGGACGCGGACGCCGTTTTTGACGGAGACAAGATGCGGCTCTTCGGTCTGGCGGATAAGATCGTCGTGGTGACGGGGCAGGACTTTTGCTGCGCATATGCTACGGGACTTTTAGTCCGCGCCATAGCGGATGCGGCGGGAGAAAAATACGTCTATGTCTGCAGTGATTTTGACAAAAACAGACCTAATGCACTGCTCTCGCCGTCGCTGAGGCTGGATTTTTCGGTGGACGAATACATCGAAAGGGAGGAGGGCGGCGAGAAGAGGGATTGGATGAAAAGCAGAGGATTGCAGAGAACGGCCTTTCTGGTGAGGTAAGCCGGCGATGGGGAGGGAGAAAAATGAGCGGAACGGATGACAGAGTAACGGTCGTCTTTGCGATGACAGTCCGAGGAGAATGCCATGATATCGAAATTCCGCTGTCTATCACGGCCAACGAACTGCTTTTAGCCTTGCGGGAGGCATATGGGCTGAAGATAGATCTGTCCGACAGAGATAAGTACTGTCTCAAGGCGGAGAATCCCATTGCCCTGCTGAAAGGAGGGCGGACGCTTGAAGAGTTTGGTATCCGAAAGGGCACCATAATCTATTTTACGGACCGGGAGGATGCGGATCATGGAGTACAGCTACAGGCTTACCATCTCAAGCGACAGGATTTATAGGGAAGTGGAGCTGGGACCAAAGCTGGATGAGGTCCGGATCGGTACGGCCGCAGACTGCGCCGTCAGGCTGGGAAGAGGACTTTTCTGGGAACCGGTGGAGCTGACTCTTTGCCGGGCGGAAGGGGAATGGCATATATTCTGCTCTGACAATCTGTATTTCACCGCAGGCCAGGCGTATCGCCTTTTTGCCAGAAAACTGGTTCACGGGGACGAGCTGCAGGTAAAATACAGAGATTCGGATCATGAGGTTTTTGCGCTGTCCTTTCACCTTGACTTTGCGGAGAAGGGGAGAGATTATGACGTAGAAATAGATATTGCAGGCAGGAACAGTATTAAGATCGGCAAAGACGAGGACAGTGACATCTGCTTTGCCGATCCTTATCCGGGGGAGGATTTTGCCGTGCTTGAGCGGGCGGGGGAGGAATGGCTGCTTCGTGCGGGAGAAAGCGGCTCGGGGATACTTGTAAACGGAGTGCCGATGGATGACCAGGCAGAAATAAAGGAACATGACTTTTTTTGCCTGTCGGGGTTTTCTTTCTATTACCGGTCGGACAGACTTTATACCTCCGGGCAGGAGGGTATGCGTCTGCGGGGGCTTGCCAGCCGTAAAGTAAATGTTTTCCGTTCCCAGTTTTGCTATCCTCATTTTAACCGCAGCAGCCGTGTGCAGTGCGCGATACCGCGCATACAGCTGGAAATACGGCAGGCGCTGGTTCCGCCGGCAAAACCAAAGAGAGATCCTGTTATAACTCTCATTCCTTCCATCGCCATGCTGGCAATGACGATTGTCCTGCGGGGATTTATCGGCGGCGGAGGCCTCTTTGTTCTCTACAGCGCGCTGTCCATGGGTCTGGGCATTTTGATGTCCTTAGCGGCAACCGCGGCGCAGAGGCGGGACTATCAAAGGGAATGCGCAAGACGGCAGGCGTACTGGGCAGAATATATGGAAGAAAAACGCCGGTCCGTTGAAAACGCCAGGCGGGATGAATGGAGAGCCAGAAATCAAATATATATTCCTCTGGAAGAGAGTATTCGTGAAGTGGAGGCCTTCGGCAGCCGGCTTTTTGAAAAAAGTCCGGGGGAAAAGGATTTCCTACAGGTCTATCTGGGAAAGGGCAGAGTCCGGTCGGCAAATCCGGTGATGACGGAGAAAAATGAACGCGCAGATCTGGAGGATCCGCTGGCAGAGGCAGCGGAAAGACTGGCGGAGAATTATCAGTATTTGGATGATGCGCCGGTTGCAGCGAATTTTGGCGAGGCCGGAGGGATAGGAGTCGTCGGTCCCCGGGAGGCCCTGGAGCAAATGCTCAAAAACATGACGCTGGACATTGCCATTCGTCATTTCCATAAAAATGTGAGGATGGTTTTCGTGCTGACGGAGGAAGCGGCTTCGGCTCTCCGGTGGGTCAGATGGCTGCCCCACGTGGAAAATGAGAGACTGGACATAAGAAATATTGTCTGCGATGAGGAGAGCCGAAATCTGGTGCTGGAGGATCTGTGCGCCCTGCTTTCGGACAGAGAAAAGAAAAGGGAGGAAAACGGGAAAAACCGGGAAGTTTCCCGAGAAAACTATGTGGTGTTTGTCACGGATGTTCCGTCTGTCAGTACCCATCCTCTCGCGCGCTATGTCAAAAACGGGGCGGATTATGGATTTACCTTTGTATTCTTTGCGGAACATGAAGAATTTCTGCCCTGGGGCTGCAGGCAGCTGATTCGGCTAAAGGCCTCAGACAGAGGAAGCATTTTCGAGACGGAAAACGCAAAAGTGCAGCAGAGCTTTATTTTCCCGGCTATTTCGGATAAGACGGCGGCTTTTACCGCCTGGAGGCTGGGGGCGGTGCAGGTGGATGAGATAGCGTTGGCGGGAGAACTGACCAAAAACATAACGTTGTTTGAGCTGCTGGATATTTTGACGGTGCAGGATCTGAATCTGCAGGAGAGGTGGGGCTCGTCGGCGTGCTGGCAGAGCCTTGCGGCGCCTATCGGTGTCAGGGCTAAGAATCAGACGGTTTATTTGGACATCGGGGATAAGACCGGAGCTCATGGACCCCATGGCCTGGTGGCCGGCACGACAGGGTCCGGCAAATCGGAAGTGCTGCAGACATATATCCTGTCGATGGCGACTTTGTTTCACCCGTATGAGGCGGGTTTTGTCCTCATTGACTTTAAAGGGGGAGGGATGGCAAATCAATTCCGCCAGCTGCCTCATCTTTTGGGGACTGTCACCAATATTGACGGCAGAGAGATAGATCGCTCTCTTCTCTCCATCAAAGCCGAGCTCTTTAAACGGCAGGAAATATTTTCGCGGGCGGGCGTCAATCACATTGATGACTACATGAAGCTTTACCGGAGCGGAAGAAGCCGCATACCGCTGCCGCATCTGATTATCATCGTGGACGAATTTGCCCAGCTTAAGCAGGAATATCCGGATTTTATGAGAGAGCTGATCTCAGCGGCCCGTATCGGCCGTACGCTGGGAATCCATCTGATCCTGGCAACACAGAAGCCTGCCGGTGTGGTGGACGCTCAGATCTGGTCCAACTCCCGTTTTCGGCTCTGCCTGAAGGTACAGACCAAGGAGGACAGCAGCGAGATGATCAAAACGCCGCTGGCGGCGGAGATCGTCGAGCCGGGGCGGGCCTACTTGCAAGTGGGAAACAATGAAGTTTTTGCGCTGTTCCAGTCGGCCTACAGCGGGGCGCCGGTGCCGGAGGAAGAAGAAAAGCGGGAAAAATTTTATGTTATATATGAGCGGAATCTTTGGGGAAAGAGGACCTTGAAGTACACCAACAGAGGAAGTGAGCAAAAAGAGAGCAGTCTCACTCAGCTCAAAGCCATTGTCACTTATGTGAGCGACTATTGCAGGCGGCAGGGGATAGAAAGGCTTCCCGGAATCTGTCTGCCGCCGCTGTGCGACAGAATCTGCGCGGATGAATTGCCGGATCGGCAGGAGGGACGGCTCAGCGTGCCGGCCGGCATATATGATGATCCGGGACGACAGCTCCAGGAAACCGTCTGGCTGGAGCCCTGGAAGGAAAATATCTATATCGTCGGCTCTGCCCAGACAGGAAAATCTACCCTGCTGCAGACGATTCTCTACGGTCTGATACGCAGATATACGACAGAGCAGGTAAACATATATATTGTCGACTGCGGCAGCATGATGCTTCGGATTTTTGAGGAAAGCGCTCATGTGGGCGGAGTGGTGATGGCAGGAGAAGAAGAAAAGTGCAGAAATCTTTTTCGAATGCTCAATGATCTCATCTTCGGGAGAAAGAAAATTCTGGCGGACAGAGGAGTGGGAAGCTATGCCGCCTATCTGGAAGCGGGCTATGAGGCTATGCCGCTTATCGTTGTTGCCATTGATAATGTGGCCGCCTTTCGCGAATATTTTCCCGAACAGGCGGAGGAAATAGGCGTGATGACCCGCGAAGCTCTGGGGGCAGGTATTTCTTTTGTAGTCACCGCCGCCGCTTCCAGCGCCCTCAATTACCGCACTCAGGCCAATTTTAGCCGGAGGCTGGCCTTAAACTGCAATGATGAAGGAGAATACAGCGCCCTGTTAGGATACGGCAGGAGGACGCCGGGCGGCAATCCCGGCCGTGGATTGTTTGTACAGGATAAACGGATTTTGGAATATCAGGCGGCAATTGTCGGGCGCGGTGAACGGGAGGCGGACAGGAGCAGAGAACTGATGGATTTTATCGGGGCCCGCAATAAAAAATGCAGGAGCAGGGCGGCGCGGATCCCTATGGTCCCGGAACGGCTGTACCTGAATGAGGTGCTGACGGCAGATGAAGGAGCGTTTCGGGCTCCCGGAGTCTTACCCATAGGGATGGAATATGCCACTGTATCGCTGACCTCGATCAATGTCTTTGCCGACGGCTTTTTGGCACTTTCGGGAGATGAGAATCAGCGGTTCAGATTCGTTGCCAATCTTCTGAAGATGATCTCACTGATCGAATCGCGGACAGGCGCAAAGCACGGCATGGAGGTTTCGATTGCGGACGACAGGAGCAGAAAGCTTTCACCTTTTCTTTCGCGCAGCTTTGTCAGACGATATGCGTCAGATTCCAAGAGTGGTATCAGCCTGATAGGCGAATTTTGTGAAGCTGCGCTGCGGGGGTTTGATGGCGAGGGGAAAGACGAGACCTGTCAAATGCTGATTATAGCCGGGACGGAAGTCTTCCGGAAAGTCTGTGCGGATAAGCTGCTTGGCGGGCATCTGGCCCGGGTTTTGAAAAATGCGTCCGGCACCCCCTGCTTTGTGCTCTTAGCAGCAGTGGAAAACCAGCCGGTGAATTACAGCTCCTGCGATGTATTAAAAATAGTCAAGGAGGAGCGGCAGGGCATTGTGTTTGCAGATCTGGCCGACTGCCGGCTGTTTGAGGTGCCCGGCAGGGTAAAACGAGACGTGACCTTTGATTCCACCATGGGGTATCGATTCAGGGGAAGCACGTATTTTCGCATTAAAATTTTTGACTGAAGACCGATAGGAAAAGGAGCCGGTCAGAATTTATCAGGGTCAGCGGTGAAAACCGAGCGGAAGGGAGAGACGAAATGGGAAAAGCTGCGGCAGGGAAGAGGAAGGACAGACAGAGGGAGATCATTGAGAGTGTCAGGATCGATGAAGCGCATCGCAGAATAAAGGAAATTGTGGCGGCTTACAGAGACACCGGCGAGCAGGTACACGAGATAACAGACAGGATCAAGGAGAATTGGGTGGGCAGGGGCCGAAATGAGTTTGAGAGTCAGTATAATCTCCTGGTTCGCAAAATTGACGATTTCGGCGAGGCATTGCTTGATATCTATGACGCTCTTGTCGATGCGCAGGCACAGTATGAGACGGCGGACGATAAGCTGCGTCAGGAATTTGTTAAGGCTTTGTGGAGTTAGACGGGAGTGCGAACAGATGAACAGTGCAGAGTATTATAAGCTGTATCAGCAGAAGGCTTCTGAGGCAGAGGAATGGGCAAAATATCAGCAGATGCTGTCGGAGATCCTAAACAGCCTGAGGGATGTTGTACAAGAGGGGGCAGGAACAGTCAACAGAAAGCTTGATGATCTGCATGAAGCCATAGAACAGGGAATTCGCGGGAACGCCGAATTTGCCTGCAGCGGCCGGGAAGCAGCAGAAGACAGAGAGGGAGACATTTCGGCCGATCCAGAACTGAGTGAGGCAGTTCGGGAACTGGAAGAAAAAATAGAGCGGACAAGGGCAAAAAAGCACGAGACAGAAGAAGACAGAGATTACTATTACAGCCGATACTGGCAGGAGAGGGAGAAAGAGAGATGGGAGAGATAAGTACAGCCGCGACCGCAATATCCTATGGCAGTCTGAGAGATGCCGCAGAAAAGGCGGAGGCCGCGGCGGGTAAACTGGATCAATACAGAAATTCTCTGTGCGACGGGGTATACCGGAAGCTGTGCGGCTGCGGCGAGACGGCAGGTGCACAGAAGATAAAGGAGAAGATGTCTCAGCTGGGGGACCGAAGAGACCGGTATATGGCCTATGCCCAGGCTCTCTCCCGGCTGGAGGAGCAATGTCGGCAGACAGATCAGACGGTGAGGAGCAAAGTCTCGGAGCTGACCGCGGCGTTTAAGAAGAATCATGGGATAAACAACAGCACGATTATAAATGCAGTCAGCTACTTTTTTGTGGCCATGGAGAACGGCTCGGCGACCGGGCGATTCCTGGGTGACAGACGGGATGATGTTGCGGCTGCGGGGAAGGGATTCAGAGAATGGATCGAGGAGCAGTTTAATTTCGGCGGCGGAAAGGAATTTTTAAAGGGAACGACTGTAGGGCTGATGGAGACTGCTCTTGGCGTGCTTACTGTTGTCTCGGCCTTTGTCTGCGGCGGAGGGGTTATCTTTGTGATTGCCGGGACGCTAAGCGGTCTGATCGCCGTATCCAACGGTTTGGGCAGCATCATCAGCGAATGGCAGGGACTAAAAATAGCCTGCGCGGGTGATCCGTCTACGGGAAGAAGATGGGGAGAGATCGACAGCTGTCAGGAATTCCTGCGCTCTTCGTTCATTTTCGGGGCAGATGGAGAGTATTATGGGTATAATGCCTATTACCATGAGTTTGCCGCGAGGATGGATACAGTCAGTCTGGTATGCACAGCTGTTATTGCAGTCAGAGGGGCCGGAAAGCTGCTGAAAAACGGATATAAGTGGATTACGGGAGAGGCGGCCCGATTAAGTGATATCGCCTGGAGCGATATATTTTCTCGGGAAACGCTGGCTGCTGTCCGAACAAAGCTCAACGACGTAAGCGAAGTATTCCGAGCGCGGGGCTGGGCAGGGGCCGGAGAGTTTGGAAGACAGATGTTCTGGGATCTGGGACGCAATTTGAAAAAAGAATTCTTTGATTTTTCAAGTGTGCGGGATAAGTGCGCCTCCTTAAAGCATCTGATTAGCCTCCCCAGAGAACTGCTGTCGGAGGGTTTTACGGCGGGCAATGTGTTTCGGATTACGGTTAATAGTGTTCTGCTTCCGGGGCTTACTGTCTTTACTGTTGCCGGTACGGAGGCGGCAATGGTCCAGGACAAAGACGGACAGATACGGTGGGATTTCACTGAAAATATTACAGCCGGCGACATAGCGGATTTGTTTGCGAAGGGCGGACGGCTGAGGGCGGAGATTAAAAAAATCTTTTCTTTTGCCGAGGGACAGAAGGAGGCGCTATGGACGAGCCAAATTATGTACTGAGGGCAAATGAGGCCGTACTGCTGCCGGTGCGGGAGCCAAGTGCGGTCCGCCGAACGCTGAAGATAGGGGCGGGTCTGATAACCGGTATTATTCTGGCAGGATCCTTTGTCTTTCAGGACAATCTGGTTTTTGCTCTGTCCTGGCCTTCGAGAATTTTGCTGGTGCTGCTGGTGGCAGCGGGATTTTTCTGCACGGAAAAAATGGAGTGGACCCCTTCTTTGATGGAGCTCCGGTTTTATGACGACTGTCTGACCCTTTGTCTGCCGGAAAGGCATTATGGCAGGAAAAAGGTCCGCAGAGAGATAAACAAGATGAAATATGCGCAGATAACCAAATGCGCTTATAAGAGGCAGTCAATGAGAATCCATTTTTATGGAGCGGGTGATTCGGCCTGGTATCGCTGCGGCAATGGACTTGCCTTGTCAGAACCGGTTAAGGTCAGACATTGGGACAGAGGGATGCTCTATTTCAGCACCCGTCTCGAGCCGGATATTGATTTTGTAAAGGAAATAGAGGATCACTCTCCTCTCCGGGTGATTATCGAGGAAGAATAAAGGGGGCGGGATCGATATGGATATAGGAGAAGCACGTCTGGAGGCACAGGATCTCAATGCACAGGGAGAAATGCTTCTTGTGGCCGGCAGGATACGGGAGGCCGGGCAGAAGTTTGACCAGGCCATGGATATTTGTCCGGAGCTGCCTGACAGCTATAGAAATTACGGCGATCTCTATATGTCTTTACAGGAATATGAGAAGGCAAAGAATGCCTACAGAAAAGCGCTGTGTATCGGGAAAAGCGGACGGTTGTATTTTCTGTACGGCAGCGCCTGCTTCATGAACGATGAACTTGCGGAGGGACTGGAAAATTACAATCGGGCGATTCATGAGGGCTATGACAGTGATGAAATGATGTTTTTTATGGGGATGGCCTACGAGCATATGGATGATGACGATATGGCGCTGCGGTATTATCAGAAGGCCTGTATCAAAAATCCGATGAGACCAGACTATATGATCAAAAAAATCAGCGCATGGATAAGGCTTGGAAAATTTGACAGGGCTCAGGAGGCGGCGGAGGAGCTCCTTTTGAAATCACCGGAAACCTTTGAGGGATATCACATAAAAACCCAGCTTCTGCTTATTCGGGAAAAACACGAGGAGGCGGTTACCTTTGCAAAGGCAGCTCTGGAGCGCTTTCCGGAGGATGTGGAGCTTCTCTGTGATTATGCGAAGGCTCTTGCGCTGGCGAAGAGAGATGAGGAGGCGCTGCGGCTTATCAACAGCGCAGAAAAAATGAAGTATTTTGACCAGGCCAGATACCCGCTTGCTCTTTTGGAGGGAAAGATCTGGGCGCAATCCGGTCAGTCTGACAGGGCAATACAGACCTTTAAGCGATGCCTGGAGATGGAAGCGGAGATAAAGTCTGACGGCGAAGTGGACTTCCTGCTGATGAACCTGTACCTGGCGGATGAAAACTACGAAGAAGCCCGGCAGCAGGCGGAGAGGATTATCGGCGGAAACAGGGATGGTCCGTATTATTATGCCGCCCTGTACTGCAGACCCTTCTGCCTGCGGTGTCTGGGCAGGACAGAGGAGGCGAAGACACTGTACAGGGAGGCCAATCGCATCTATCGCCTGGCATCTCTTGAGAACCGGCCTGAAAACCGGCCGGCAGTCGATCTGTATCTTTACCGGGCCATGTGTTTAAAAGACCTGGGTGATTATGAAAAGGCCCTGGAAATACTGGAGTTTCTGGAAAGTCTGAAGACTTCGGATGCGGAGCTTCATCTGGTGCGGGCCGATATTTATCAGATTCAAGGGAAAAAAGATCTGGCGGAAAAGGAATGGGAAAAGGCGGGGGGAAAGCATGGCACTGGCTTATGAGGGCAATACAGATCTGGCTTTTGACGCGGCTTCCTTCAGGGAATACGGCAGACGATACAGGCAGATCGCAGTTGAGCTGCGCAATATGGCTGCCGGATTGGATGAATGTCTGCAGGAGCTGTCGGATTCGGGCTGGACAACCGGAGCGGGAAAGGAATTTCACGAGATGACCAAAATAAATTGGAAGGAGAATATAGAAAAATATGCCGGGCTGCTGGAGGCTCTTGCCGATGTTGTCGCCGAGGCGGCCGGCCAGTATGAAGAGCTGACGGCAGAGCATATCGAAAAGACGAAATACTGAGGGATATGACGGAGGCGAAATGATGAAAAGCACTGCGGCACAACCGAAGCCTAGCGGCAGCTATGCCGCCTGTTGTATTAAACTAAGAAATGCCCTGAGGGGATCAGGGCCGCAGCTTTCATCCGGAAGGACGGATGAAGAAAGGAGAAGAAAATGGCAAATATTAAAGTGTCACCGGAGGTTTTGCACTCGCAGGGGAATGATCTGATCGGAAGCGCCGGAGATCTCAGGGACATCCTCGCGGCCATCAACACCAAGATCAATGAAATTGTCGATGGCTGGGATGGACTTGCCCAGGATGCTTACTATGACATGTACATGACCATGAAGGAGAGTCTGGATCAATTTCCGGAGCTGGTAGAAGCCTTAGGTGAGGCCACGACAGCTTCGGCTCAGGCCTTTGAGAGTATCGATGAGGAGCTCAAAAACAGCTTCCAGTCAGCCCGGTAGTCAGAGTTAAAAAAAAGACCGCAGATCCTGCTGCCTTTCAGGCAGAGAATCTGCGGTCCTTTTGTGATCTTTTTGCGTTTGGTAGAGTATTCAGAGGCCAGTCAGAAAACTTGTGCGAATTACAGCCCCTATCGCCGACATCCCTTATTGAGCGTCCCCGGCGGCTTCTTCATCGTCGGCAGGAGCAGCGTGAACCTCTGTAACGGTTACCACAACCTTATCGAGATCGGTCATCAGATCAACGTTCTCATCTTTTGCTATGTCCAGATCGCGCACCTTTATGGAATCGCCGGGTTTCAGATGGCTGATATCCACCTGAATGCGATCGGTCAGAGAATCCGGCAGAGCACGGTAAGATATCTCCTGCAGCATCTGCTCCGGAACACCGGCGCACAGATCAGCACCCACCAGATGAATTTCCGCAGTGGAGTGTACCTTCTCGCCGCTCACCAGAGCCTGGAAATCAATCTCATCCACCTGACGCTTCAACGGATTGTAATCCACTTCTTTGATCAGTGCATTATAGATTTGGCCTTCCACATCCAGAAGAACGCGTCCGCCTTTGCCCTCCGATTTCAGAAGACGCTCTACGGCGGCCTTATCCATCTTCAGCGGAATTGTCTCACTGATCTCACGTCCGAAAACCGTGCCGGTGACATATCCCTCTCTTCTAAGTTTCTTGGCCTTTGTGTTCATGTCTCGTTTTTCAGCTTTCAAAGTATTCATTTATCTTTTCCTCCAAAAATCTGAATCACGCTTAGCAGCCTTCCACTTTCCATGACAGGTCGTGTTAAGTGTATTTCTTTGCTACATCTTTATTATACCACCCCTTGTCAATAGGTAATTTTAACAGAGTTGTCCCCGTTCTTTTCTGGCAATTCATCCTGTCTTTTTTATATCGTCATATTTCCGCAACAAAAAAATAATATAATTACCTCGAATTTTTCCAGCACCTATGGTATAATGTTCACGACAGCATTGAGCCGTGCGCACAGATGCGCAGCTGTGGGCTGCCGCACCGAAGGTGCGAGCAAGGCCGCAGCGGAGCAGCGGTGCATAGGGCGAAAGCCCGTGAGCGAGATGGAGCAAAGCGGAATCGAGCGGCACGGCGAAATAGGATGCGAGGTGCGCACAGATGCGCAGCTGTGGGCTGCCGCACCGAAGGTGCGAGCAAGGCCGCAGCGGAGCAGCGGTGCATAGGGCGAAAGCCCGTGAGCGAGATGGAGCAAAGCGGAGCTGCGAAAGCCCGTGAGCGACGTGATAAGGAGATTTTGAATGATTCGCACAAATAAAGTAAAGATTATGACTAGGGCGGCTGTTTTTGAAAAACACGAGGAGAGAGGCGCCCTGTATATCAGTCAATTTTTTAAAACGGACTACATTGGCTTCGGCATGCTGAAATCAGCTATTTCTCTGACATTTGCATTTGGACTGGGGGTCTGCATGTGGGGCCTGTATTTTTCCGAAGAGCTGATGACGCAGAAAAGCATAGAGCAACTGATCGGAATCGGAAGAACCATCCTTCTGTGGTATGCGGCGGCCCTGGTCGCCTTTTTGGCTGTTTCAGCGGCTGTCCATGCCGTCCGTTATTCGCGGGCGCAGGGAAAGCTCAAGGGATACCGCAGCAGTCTGAGAAGATTATTGAAAGTATATCAGGAAGAAGATAGACAGAAGGAGCGCTCATTATGATAATGAAATTGCTGCTTTTTAAAGAAAAGCTGAAGGAATTCTATGCGAAGTACGACATATATATAAATCCGGTGATAAAATTTTTAGTGGCTTTTTTGTCGCTGTGGATGCTGAGGACCAATCTGGGTTATATGACCAGATTCAACAGCCTGGCCGTGATTCTGGTGGTATCCCTTTTATGCTCGCTGCTCCCCCTGGGGTCGGTGGTACTGTTTTCCGCCATTTTTATGCTGGGGCATATATATGCGCTCTCTCTGGAAGCCTTCCTGGTCTGTTTTATTCTCTTTGGCATAATGTTTTTTGCCTATTATGTCTTTAAGCCGGGAGACAGCATTATTCTGGTGCTGGTGCCGCTTCTGTTTTGGCTCAGAATGCCTTACCTGGTGCCCTTGGTCCTGGGACTGTCAGCCACGGCGCTTTCGGCAGTGCCTGCCGGTTTCGGCACTTTGATTTTCTATATGATTACCGCAGTCAAACAAAATGCCACGGCACTGACAGAGACGGAGACCAGCAGCATGCTGACCAGATTTCAGCTGATGGTGGATCAGACGGTGGCCAATCGTGCCGCCTGGATTATGATCATGGCTTTTGCGGTAACTATCGTTTTGGTCTACGTTATTCGCCGTCTTTCCGTGCCGCACAGCTGGAAAATTGCCGTGGGCGTGGGTGCAATCACGGAGCTTGCCATTATTCTGGCGGGAATGACGATTCTCCAGGTTTCCCGCACAAACTTCCCTGTGGTGCAAATGGTGATCGATATTCTTATCTCCGTGCTTTTGTCGCTGGCACTGGAATTCTTCCTGTTTTCTGTGGACTATAACCGTACAGAGTACGTCCAGTTTGAGGATGACGACTATTACTATTATGTGAAGGCCGTGCCCAAACTGACGGTGACGCCTCCGCAGAGGGAGGTAAAACGTTTTGCGGTCAACAGCAAAGGACGGGAACAGGGCTTGTCAGAAACGGTAGACCTGGGCGAGGATGTCCGCGAGCTGATGAATGAGACTGATGAAAAGTAATTTGGAGGCGGCACACCATGGATGTGTTAACCGATTTTTTTGACCGATATCTGAGACTGACGAACCTGCCCAGTATCCGATTTGCCGATGTGCTGGAGATTATCATTCTGTCCTGGCTGTTTTACCGGATTCTGCGCTGGATCAAGAACACCAGGGCCTGGGGTCTGATGAAGGGCGCTCTGGTGCTTATTGTGTTTATTCTTATTGCCAATGCGCTGGAGATGAATACGATTATGTGGCTGGTTCAGAATCTGCTGAGCGTAGGTCTGGTGGGACTGGTCATTATCTTCCAGCCGGAGCTGCGCCGCTCTCTGGAAGAGCTGGGCAGAAAGAGGATGATCCCTCTGCTCAGTTCGGAGAACCGCAAGCAGGGAGATGATAAATTCAGCGACAAGACGGTCAACGAGCTGGTGAAGGCAAGCTTTGAAATGGGCAAGGCCAAGACGGGAGCTCTGATTGTTATCGAGCAGGACACTCCACTGGGCGAGTATGAGCGCACGGGCATCCAGGTGGATGGAATCGTGACCAGTCAGCTTCTTCTTAATATATTTGAAAAAAATACTCCCCTTCATGACGGTGCAGTGATTATCCGAGGCAACCGGGTAACGGCGGCCACTTGTTATCTGCCGCTGTCCGACAATATGGAGATCAGCAAGGAGCTGGGCACCAGGCATCGGGCCGGACTGGGAATCAGCGAGGTGACAGACAGCGTCACCATCATCGTGTCCGAGGAGACGGGGGCCGTGTCTCTGGTACAAAAGGGACATCTGATGCGGGCGATTACCAGCGAACAATTAAAGGCGGAGCTGATGAAACTGAAAAAAGATGACGAGACCAATCGTGGTCTGGGCTATAAACTGTTGAAAGGACTGCAGAAGAATGAGGAAAAAGCTGACCAATAACTGGGTTTTAAAGCTGATTTCCGTCTGTCTGGCCATCTCCATGTGGCTGATCGTGATCAACGAGAACGACCCTATTGAGACCAGGACGGTTACGGTCCGCAATGTGGAGTACCGCAATGAAGATGTGGTCATCGACAGCGGCAAAACCTTTACGGTGGAGGAACTGGAGGACCGCGGGATCAGCGTTTCGGTTCAGGTGCGCAAGATGGATGCCAATAAGGTCAGGGGCGATGACTTTGTGATTGTCGTGGACCTGGCCAAGATGGGACCCTATGGAGCGGTAGAAATCGATGTGGAGTGGAAAAACCCCGGCACCTACACCATAGACGAGTCCACGATCAGCTGGCGGACGACCACGGTGCAGGTCACTTTGGAGGACATCATCGACAGAAACTATTCCGTACAGTTTATCACTTCCGGTGATCCGGAGGAAAGCTATATTATCGGGGATGTGCAGCTCAGTCCCCGAACGGTTCAGATCACTGCCCCGGCATCGGTGATGGAGCGGATTCGTTCCGTCGGCATAGAGGTCAATGTGGAGGGCTTTAACAGCGAGACAACAGGGACGGCCGACCTCAAATATTATGATGTTTCCGGACAGGAGTTAGATCTGGCGTCGGAAAATCTGGAGGACTATGAATTCTCTGTCAGCGCCAGCCAGATTGACTATACGATTCCTCTGCTGAAGACAAAGGAGGTAAGACTTGCTTTTGGCACGCCGCAGGGAGAAGTCGCCGAGGGCTACCGGTTTACGGAGATCGAGGGGGCCAATCAGACGGTCAATATCGCCGGGCTGAGGGCCGTGCTGGCGGATATTGACGCCATCGAAATCCCGTCGGACCTGCTCTCCATCGATGGAGCAGATGAAAATGTAGTGGTAGAAATTGACACTGCGCAGTATGTGCCCGAGGGAGTAACCGTGGAGGGCAACAGTGTTGTGACGGTTACTCTGGTGGTGGAGCCTTTGGTGACGCAGATCAGACAGATCCTGCCGGAGCAGATCCGCATCGAGGATGCAGAGGAGGGCTACAGTTATACGATAAGGAGCAGTGCTTCCGTTTCCATTGAGGGTCTGGAGGAGGATTTGAATGCGCTGACAGACGATATGCTGGATGCGCGGATTTCCGTGGCAGATCTGGAGGAGGGCACTTCCACCGTGCCGGTGAGTGTGACGGTGGGCACTGGATTTACCCTGATCGATGTGGGAGATGTGACGGTGACCAAGGAGAGAATTGAAGAAACGCAGACGGCTGCGACTTCCGCCGATGAAGATGAGACGGAGGAGGAGACGACGAGACAGACGCAGGAGAGTACCCGCGAAAGTACAAGGGGGACGCAGGAGGAAACTTCGGGCAGCACTCAGGCGAGCTCTGCCGGCCGCTGAATCAGGATCTTTCGCAAAAGAAATGCGGCATGGTTTGCTTCCGGATGATTGCGCTTAAAAAGCAAGACATCCGATGACAATAGAAAAAGGCAAGGAAGGCGTCAAGCCTTCTGGGGGAAAGGAAGGATTCATTATGGTAAAAGAAAAAGTAACGGTAACCAATCGTACGGGGCTGCATTTAAAACCCGCGGGGACTCTGTGCAATGAAGCCATCAAGTACAAATCATCGGTGATGTTTCAGTTTCGCACCACCACGGTCAATGCCAAGAGTGTGCTCAGTGTGCTGGCGGCCTGTGTTAAATCCGGCGATGAGATTGAGTTTATCTGTGAAGGACCGGACGAGGAGGAAGCTCTGGCAGCTATGGTCCGGGTGGTGAAAAATAATTTCGGAGAAAAGGACGAGAAGTAATGCAGGCAATCATACTTGCGGCAGGCATGGGAAAGCGGCTGAAGGAGCTGACAAAGGACGCCACCAAATGCATGGTAAAGGTAAATGGCGTGACGCTGATCGAGCGCGCTCTGTGGGCTCTGGATAAGCTTTCCCTGGGTCGCATCGTTTTGGTGGTGGGATATGAGGGCCAGAGACTGCGGGAATATGTGGACAGTCTGGATATCCGCACGCCTATCGTGTATGTGGAAAATCCCATCTATGACAAGACCAACAATATCTATTCTCTGTATCTGGCCAGAAATTATCTGCTGGAGGATGACACTCTGCTTCTGGAATCCGATCTGATTTTTGAGGAGGCGGTGCTTCGCCGTCTGCTGGACAACCCTTATCCCAGCCTGGCCCTGGTGGCCCGCTACGAAAGCTGGATGGATGGAACGGTGGTGACTTTGGACGATGAGGACAACATCACCGGGTTCATCGGCAAAAAGGATTTTGACTTTACCAGGACGGATTCCTATTATAAGACGGTCAATATTTACAAATTCGGCCGTGATTTCTCCTGCAGCTATTATGTACCCTTTCTGGAGGCATACTGCCGTGCGCTGGGACACAATGAATACTATGAGCAGGTCTTAAAGGTCATTGCCTATCTGGACCGGCCGGTAATCAAGGCTGCCCGGCTGGAGGGAGAGAGCTGGTACGAGATCGACGATATACAGGATCTGGATATCGCCGAATCGATCTTTGCCACAGGCGAGGACAAGCTCAGACGTTTTGCCAGACGATATGGCGGATACTGGCGTTATCCGGGACTTCTGGATTATTGTTATCTGGTTAACCCTTTTTATCCCGGCCCCAAGCTGGTGGCCGAGATGAAGAATAACTTTGAGGTGCTGCTGACCAACTATCCCTCGGGAATGGAGGTCAACAGTCTTCTGGCGGCCAAATATTTCGGGGTAAAGAAAGAACAGATCGCCGTGGGCAATGGAGCGGCGGAGCTGATCAAGGCGCTGATGGAGCTTTTGCCGGGGCGCCTGGGAACAGTGCTTCCCACCTTTGAGGAGTATCCTAACCGCAAGCCCGGAGAGATCTGCGCTTACTGCCCGGAGGCTTCCCGAGGATACGCTTATTCGGCGAAGGATCTGATGGATCATTTTGCGGACAAAGACATCGCCGTGCTGACCTTGATCAATCCCGACAATCCCACCGGCAACTATATTCCCAGAGCAGATGTGCTGGCCCTGGCAAAGTGGGCTGCCCAAAAGGGAATTCGCCTGATTGTGGATGAGTCCTTTGTGGATTTTTGCGACTGTGAGGAGGGGAGTCTTCTCGACCGTCAGGTCCTGCAGGACTATCCGCAGCTGCTGGTGGTCAAGAGCATCTCCAAGTCCTTTGGCGTACCCGGGCTGCGTCTGGGCGTGGTGGCCGGAGGAGACCGCAGCCTCATCGGCGCGGTCAAAAAATCAGTGGCGATTTGGAATATCAATTCTTTCGGCGAATTTTATATGCAGATTGCGGAGAAATACCGCTCGGATTATGAGGCCGGCCTTGCGCGTTTTCGCAGAGTGAGGGCGGATTTCGCCGAGGGGCTGCGGGCCGTGGACGGGTTGGAGGTTTATCCCAGCCAGGCCAATTATATCATGTGCCGCCTGACCGGCTCCATGACGGCCACGGAGCTGACAATAGCTCTGCTGGAAAAGTACAAGATTCTGATCAAGGATTTGTCCGGCAAGAAGGGACTGGACGGAGAGTTTATCCGTCTGGCCGTGCGCCGGCCGGAGGAAAATGAAAGGCTGCTCAGTGCTCTGCGAGAACTCTTATCATGCTGACTAAGAAGCGGACAGAGAAAGCAGCGGACAGGGGGGAAAGCCCCCGGATATTTTAGGACGAGAGGAAACGGGACACAATGGAACTGACGATACTGATGCCCTGCCTCAATGAGGCGGAGACTCTGGAGACCTGTATCCGCAAAGCCAGAACATACCTGGACAAAAGCGGGATAGACGGAGAGATTCTGATCGCCGACAATGGAAGCACGGACGGTTCCCGAGAGATTGCCCTGCGATGCGGCGCAAGGGTAGTGGAGGTGCCGGAACGGGGGTACGGGGCTGCGCTGATCGGCGGCTGCAATGCGGCCCAGGGCAAATATGTGATTATGGGCGATGCCGATGACAGCTACGATTTTCTGCATCTGGATCCTTTTATGGAAAAGCTGCGGGAGGGCTATGACCTGGTTATGGGCAACCGTTTCAAAGGCGGGATCGAGCCGGGGGCTATGCCGCCTCTGCACCGTTATCTGGGCAATCCGGTTCTGTCTTTTATCGGCAGGTTGTTTTACCCCAGCAACATCGGTGATTTTCACTGCGGTCTGCGGGGATATAAGCGGGAGTCTATCCTGAAACTGGGACTGCAGACTACCGGCATGGAATACGCCAGCGAGATGGTGGTGAAGGCGACGCTCTATAAACTGAAAATCACGGAAGTGCCGACTACGCTGAAAAAGGACGGCCGGACCCATGCGCCCCATCTGCGCAGCTTCCGAGATGGGTGGCGTCACCTGAAATTTTTGCTGATGCACAGCCCCAACTGGCTTTTCCTCTATCCGGGTATCTTTTTTGTGGCCCTGGGTTTGATCCTGATGGTGGGTCTGATGTTTGGCCCGGTGTCCATCGGCAGCGTCACGCTGGATATTCACACCATGCTCTACGGCTCGGCGTTTACCATCATTGGCGCCAGCACGATACAGTTTGCCGTATTTACCAAAACTTATGCGAAGAATTCCGGTTTTATCCCGGTGGACACCAAGACCGTGGACAAAATTACGGAGGACCGCGTAATTTTGGGCGGCGTTATCCTGCTCATTATCGGTATTATCGCTACGGTGGTGGCTCTGGTGGTCTGGGGAGAGAATTCCTTTGGCGCTCTGGACCCGCAGCAGATCATGCGTCTGACCATACCGGCCCTGACGGCTATGGCGGTGGGGGTACAGATGATTTTCGGCGGCTTTTTCATCGGTATTTTGAATATCCGCCACAAATAATGTCCGTCGCCGGGCAAGTGAAAAGCTGGGAGTAACGACATGGCAAGAGAGTACGACGATGCCACGCTTAGGCGGCTGCAGCAGCTGGAGCTGGGCATTCTGAAGGATTTTATTTATATCTGTGATAAATATGAGCTGA
This sequence comes from uncultured Lachnospiraceae bacterium, assembly GCA_944380185.1. Lineage (GTDB taxonomy): Bacteria > Bacillota > Clostridia > Lachnospirales > Lachnospiraceae > RGIG7193. The sequence goes on along the minus strand of CALWGV010000028.1, from coordinate 67,314 downwards.
CCTGGTTTTCCTTTGCCGGGACGGCGATCGGGGCTATACGGCATCGCGGCTTTATCCCCTGGGATGATGATATAGACGTATGTCTGCCCAGACCGGATTTTGAGAAATTTTTGCAGGCTGCCCAGGCGGAGTTCCCGGACAAATATGCGATATTAAACGCGGAGACGGACGATCGCTATCCCCTTACCACCACCAGACTGATGCTCAAAGGGACCAAATTCAAGGAGATGCCCCTCAAAGATGTGCCCTGCGAGATGGGGATTTTCCTGGATATCTATCCTTTTGACAATGTGTCCGACGACGAAAAGGAGTATCGCCGTCAGGCTTGGGATGCCTGGTTTTGGAGCAAGGTGCTGATTCTGCGCTGTCTGCCCAGACCTATGCTGCGCTTCAAGGGGATAAAAGCATCTCTGGTGACGGCGGTCTGTGTGGTCATTAATTTTTTCCTGGGGCTTTTTGGCTTTTCCCGCCGCAAGATTTATCTCAGGTGCAAGGAGGCAATGACCCGGTATAATGACAGAAAGACCAGCCGGATCAGTTATCTGTGCGATACGGACCGTTTCTGGAATACCATTGCACTGTCGGATCTCTATCCGATCCGACAGCTGGATTTCGAGGATATCAAGGTCAATTTTCCCAATCACGTGGAGAAAATGCTGGCACAGATGTATCCGGACTATATGACGCTTCCTCCGGTGGAGAAGCGCAGGAATCATTTGCCGTACGAATTGGATTTTGGAATTTATGGTAGAGAAACTGAGACGGCGGATTCTGGGTGCTGACCGGGATCACGCGAAAGACAATTTTCTGTGGAATATGATCGGCAGCGTCCTGTATGCGGCGGCGACGATTCTTCTGGTCCGGCTGACCAGAGGAGCCGCCGGGACTGGGGCCGGGGCCGATTTTAATATTGCCTTCAAGACAGGGCAGATTCTTTTGACTGTTGGTTATTTTGAAATCCGGCCCTTTCAGGTTACGGATGTGAACAATGAGTACAGCTTCCAGGACTACTTGAGCCTGCGCGTGATTACCTGCGCGGTCATGGCGGCCCTGGGTTTTCTGTACCCGGCGGTGAGCGGGGAGGAGGGGGAGAGATTCGCTCTCTTCGCTCTTCTCTGTCTGTACAAGCTGATGGACGGAGCGGCTGACGTTTTTGAAGGAGAATTTCAGAAAAACGGGCGGATGGATTTGGCCGGCAAATCAGTGGCCTTTCGCACGGTGCTTTCCGTGACGGCCTACGGCGTCGCCCTTTATCTGACCCGCGATGTAGTCTTTTCTGTCTGCGTTATGGTGGCAGCCGCTGCAGCGGGAGTTCTCATCTTTGACGTGACGTTAATCGGCGCTTTTGCCCGCCTGTCTCTGTCCTTTGACTGGGTGAGGCTCAGACGTCTGGTCCAGAGCACGATTTTCCTTTTTATCGGCTCAATCCTCTGTCTCTACATTTTCAATGCCTCCAATTACGCGGTGGATGCGGTCTATCAGGGGGCGGACGCGGTGTCGGAGGATATCCGCTATGTCTATGCCTGCATTTTTATGCCCACGTCGGTGATCAATCTGGCCAGCGGCTTTGTGTTTAAACCGGTGCTCACCACCATGGCGGCCCACTATGTGGAGGGGCGGCTGTCCTCTTTCGGCTTGCTGGTGGGAAAACTTTTGCTGGGAGTGACGGCTCTCACGGCGCTGGCCTTGGCGGGCGGCGCTCTTCTTGGCATCCCTGTTCTTTCTCTGATTTATGGCTATAATTTGGAAGGCTATCTGCCGCAGCTTCTGGTGCTGATCCTGGGGGGAGGCTTCAACGCCGCGGGAATCATTCTCTACTATGCCATGACCGTGATGCGCCGCCAGAGAGGTATCTTGTTCTCCTACGGGGCAGTTGCTTTGGTTACTCTGCTGATCAGCCATTGGAGTGTGCGCAGCTTCGGCCTGATGGGAGCGGCTGTATCCTACTGCCTTGTCATGCTGCTGCAGATGCTGATCTTCGGCGCGGCGACCTTTGCCGGCTGGCGCCAGGCGCGCAGCCAACAGGAAAGAAATCGGCGGGAAGGGGGAGACTGATGAGTGGGCAGGAGATGAAACAGACAGAAAATGCGGCCGGAAAAGTGGCGGAGCTAACGGTGGACGTATTGATTCCGGTATACCATCCGGGGCCGGAATTCGACGAGCTGATGAAGCGTCTCACGGTGCAGACACGGCAGCCTGGCCGGATCATCATTCTGGAGACGGTGCGCCGGGAAAATTTTGATCCCGCCAAGTACAATCAATATGGAAATAACATCACCGCAATTCCCGTCGCCCCGGAAGAATTTGATCACGGCGGCACCAGAGACAGAGGGGCGAGGGAGAGTCAGGCAGATGTTTTGGTCTTTATGACCCAGGATGCAGTACCCGCAGACCGAAATCTGCTGGAAAACCTTCTGCAGGCCCTGAAGGAAGAAGAGGAAAAAAAAGAACAAGAAGACGGAGCAAGCGTTATCGCAGCGGCCTACGCCAGACAGCTTCCGCGGGAGGATTGCCGTCTGATCGAAAAATATACACGGGATTTTAATTACCCTGCAGAGAGTCGGGTCAAAAGCCGCAAGGACCTCTCCTATCTGGGTATTAAAACTTATTTTTGCTCCAATGTATGTGCCGCCTACCGAAGAGAAATCTATCTGAAGCTGGGCGGTTTTGCAAGGCACACAATCTTTAACGAGGATATGATTTTTGCAGCCGGTCTCATTAAGGCCGGATATCGGATTGCCTATGCGGCTGAAGCCAGAGTGATTCATTCTCATAATTACAGCGGTCTTGCCCAGCTGCACCGCAATTTTGATCTGGCGGTGTCTCAGGCGGATCATCCGGAAATCTTCTCCGGTCTGCCCTCCGAGGGAGAGGGAATCCGTCTGGTGAAATCTACGGCAGGCTATCTGCTGCGGCGGGGGAAGCCTTGGCTGCTGCCGGCTCTGGTCTGGCAGTCGGGCTGCAAATACTTGGGGTATCTACTGGGCAAACACTATAAAAGGCTGCCCTGCCGTCTGGTGCTGGCATTGACAATGAATAAGAGGTACTGGTATCATGAAAACAAAAACTGATCTGGATCACACCTTTGCCATCTGCGCTTATAAGGACTCTCCCTATCTGGAGGAGTGTGTCCGCTCTCTGGTGAATCAAACGGTACCTGCAAATATTATTCTGTGTACATCGACGCCCAGCCCTTATATTGAGGCGATCGCTGGAAAATATGGGATTCCCGTCTGTGTGAGGGAGGGAAAGAGCGATATTCAGGATGATTGGAATTTTGCCTATGGTCAGACGAAGACCCGCTATGTGACGCTGGCTCACCAGGATGATATTTATGAGCCGGATTATCTGGAGAGCTTTCTTGCGGCGGTGAAAAGATATCCGGATATCTCATTGTATTTTACAGCATATACGGCTATTTGCGGCGGAAGACCTGACCCGGCAGAACGGACTTGCCGGGTAAAACGTCTGCTGTGCAGCTTGGTGCGTTTTCACCGTCTGGCGTCGCTTCGCTGGGTCAAAAAGAGCTGTTTGTGCCTGGGCAACAGCATTTCCTGTCCGATGACGACTTATAATCGGCAGATTGCGGGAGAGAGGCCGTTTCAGTCCCGGCTCAAATTTGCCCTGGACTGGGAGATGTACTGGAAACTGTCAGAAAGGCCGGGCCGTTTCTATTATGAACCCCGTCCCAAAGGCTTTTTCCGGATTCATAAGGGGGCTACCACTTCTGACTTTACGGCCAATCAGGGGAGAAGTACTGAGGAGGCAGAGATGTTTTCCCATTTCTGGCCTCGTCCGGTGGTGCGCTTGCTGATGCGCTTTTACACCAAGTCCTATTCCACCTACGATAAAGGGGAAGATGGGGAGAGGAGAGAAGAAAGATCGGGGGAATGAGGAGCGGGACGAAAAAGGGAGGGGCAGGATGAATAAGGATCAGAAAGAAGGGATGAGAGACAGATGAGGATTTTGCATATCCTGGAGCCTGTTTTCCTGGCGGCGATGCTTGCCTTTACGGCAGGCCTTTTCATATATCTGTATAAAAGAAATAAGGGAAAGGAAGAGCTCAGGCTCAGCCGGCTGTTTGTGCCCTGTGTGCTGTTTTGGGGGGTGCTCTATTCTCTGGTGTTTATTCCTTTTTCGGCTCCCGATGAGTACGCTCATTTTGCCTCGGCATATAAATTGTCCAGCCAGCTGATGTTTAGGGAGACGGTCAACGATGAAGGACAGGTACTGGTTCGGGAGGAGGACGGAAACCTGCTGAGCCAGGAGCTGAATCTGGATGCCTATGACCAGGTTTATGAAAATTTTCTTGCCCTAGATGAAAGCGAGGAAGAGATCGGCTATGGTCATGAGCCGATGGATGTCTCTCTTCACGCTTATCTGCCCCAAGCGCTGGGGATTACTCTGGGAAGGCTGCTGTCCCTGGGGCAGGTCCTGACAATCTATTTGGGGAGACTGTTCAACCTGGCCTTTTTTGTCCTGTGCGGCTGGCTGGCTGTTCGGCTGGCTCCTTTCGGAAAAATGGCTTTCTTTGGCACGGCGCTGCTTCCGATGACGCTGGAGCTGGTCTCGTCTCTGTCTTACGACGGTTTTGCCATCAGCCTGGGTCTTCTCTGCACGGCCTACATGATGTATTTGATCTACGAGGCGCCCAGGATAGGAAAGAGGGAGCTGGCAGCTCTGGGAATCCTGCTGGCCCTGCTTGCTCCCTGCAAGATGGTGTACATTCCCATGGCCCTTTTGTGCTTCCTGATTCCCAGAGAAAAATTCGGAGCAAAAAAACACTTTGCGGCTGCGGCCCTGACGGTGGCAGCCTGCATGGCGGCAGGTGTGCTTCTGGTAAATTTTGATAAGCTGGCGGTCTATCTGCAGGGAACGGAAGGGCCTGTGGAGTGGGCCGGAGGGGCTGAAGGCTACAGCTTTTCCCGGGTGCTTGCTGATCCGGCGGGTACTATAGGGATTCTTCTTAATACGCTGTTTCGACGGCTGCCGGAGTATGTCTATGGGATGCTGGGCGGTTCCCTGGGGTGGCTGCAGTATGAGACGGATGGTGTGCTGGTGCTCTTTTTGCTGGCCTGGACAGCTCTCACTGTTTTGCCGGCGAGAGGAGAGGCGCAATGTTTGCGGCAATGTATGCCGGCAGGGCACAGGACAGTGAGCCTGCTGGCGTGCTTCCTGGTGCTGCTTGCGACCATGCTGGTGATGCTGATGTCCTGGACACCTTTGGGTTCTTCGGTAGTGGAAGGGGTGCAGGGGAGATATTTCCTGCCCGTACTGCCTCTGGCGCTGACGGCACTTCGCAGCCGCCGCCTGGTTGTGGAACAGAATATTGATGGAATATTGCTGGGCGGCTACTGTGTAGTCAACCTGCTGGTTCTCCAGGGAATCGTGGGGAGGATGTAGGGATGACGGAGAAAAAAATTATAGGATTTATGTGGAGAGATAAACTGAGAAAATTGCAGACAGCGGCAAAAAAGAAGAGAAAGACTCTTTTACTCCTCTTTGCTTCAGCTCTGTTCATCGTTTTGGCCGGTTTGGCGGTGGATCTGGCCTGCCAGTGGGAGACGTTGGCTTTGCCGAAGGAGGAAAAAGGGATTTTCACCGTGTCGGACGATTCTATGCTCTTTGATGGATTTCAACAGACAGAGAACGGCTGGATGCTGTCCGGAGGGAGCGGGGCACTGACTGTGGATGCGGACGGCGCATTTGTGGGGCGTTTTTGCTTTTCCTACCAATATGAAGGGCGACTGGAGGCAACCTGGTATGTCTGGGACGGACAGGATGAACAGCCGGAGATCATCGAGGACAGCAACAGTGCGCTGATCGGCACGTCGGTGGAGAGGCTGGATAAGAATGTGGAGCAGATCCGCATCGAATGGACCTTAGATGAAGATTCCTCTCCGCTGACGGTGACGGATGTTTACCTGGTCAACGCCTATTCGCCTAACTGGCACAGGATGTTTTTCGTCTGGACGGTGCTTTTCCTGGCCGTATTTCTGTGGCGCGGACGCCGTCTGCTGGCCAGAAGGCTGGAGGCAGCTTATCTGGTGACGGCTCTGGCTGCAGGGCTGCTTATGATTGTTCTTATCCCGGCCAACAAGGTTAGCTGGGATGAGGAGGTCCATTTTTTCCACACTTACTGCGTCTCCTATTTCGGCACAGAGGTGAAATCCAATGAGATACTGGAAAAACTCTTTGTGGCCGACGAGGAGAACTGGCCTTACAGTCTGCCCGCCAACCTGGATGAGCGCAGGGAAATGAACGAGACGCTGAATAGGAGAGTGGAGGAGGAGCCTTACGATACCAGCAGGGGACATGCACTGGCGGGAATCTATACGCCGGCCTATATTCCCCAGGCATTGGGGCTGCGGTTGGGCCTGCTGCTGGGCCTTCCCTTTACCCTTGCCTACCAGCTTGGACGGCTGGGAAATCTACTGTTCTGTGCCCTGATCATCGCCTGGGCCATTCGGAAAATTCCGGTGGGCAAGGCCGTATTGGCCGTGATCGGGCTTTTGCCCACGCCTTTGTTTCTGATGGCTACTTATTCTTATGACGCCTTTATTTCAGCTTTGTTTTTCCTGGGCTTTTCCTGTTTTATGGATGAGTATTATCATCGGGAGCGGAAAATAACCTGGCCAGCTTTCAGCACGATTGCCCTTTGCTTTGCCGTCGGCTCCATGCCGAAGGCCATCTATGTGCCCCTGATTTTGATTGTCTTCCTTCTTCCTCGGGAGAAATTTGCCGGCAGGCGTCAGGAAATCCTGATGAAGGGTGCAGCGGTGGCACTCTTTCTGGCACTGATGGCAAGCTTTGTACTTCCCACGATCTTGTCGCCGGCAGAGTCCAATGACCTGCGCGGGGGAAACACCAGCGAGGCTGGGCAGATTCCTTATATTCTCAGCAATATTCCAGGCTTTTTGCAGATGCTGATCTCCTCGATTCGAATTTCTTTCCCCGGCTTTACCATAGGGGCGGCAGTCTATGGAAGCGTGGGCCATCTGGGTCAGGAACTGTTTGGCACGATTATTCCTCTTTTTGTGCTGGCTGTGCTTTTTGCGGATGAAAAGAGATGGGAAAAGACGGAAGGGCAGGCAGAAAAGCAGACAGAGAGGCAAGGGATGCGTATGGCCTGGCCGGCCAGAGCGTGGGTGCTGCTTCTGTGCGCAGGCATTATTGCCATGGTGTGGGTGGCCATGTATCTGGCCTTTACTCCGGTGGGCTCCGATCACATTAATGGGGTGCAGGCCCGCTACTATATTCCGCTGCTGCCTGTGCTGTATTTGTGTCTCTGCCCGGATGGCCTGAAGATATCCGTCGGCCGGGAAAAACTGTATCCGCTGGCCCTTGCGGGGGCAGCGGTGATCACGGCAGCTGTGGCAGCGCGGACAATGCTCACGCTGTGCGGGTGAGAAAAAAGATGAAAAATGGTGCGTTTCGTCGTATTTTGAGGACGAATCGGCACCATTTTTTCCTTACAAACCCCTTAAAACCCAGTAAAATCCCCCCGAAAGCTTGCACCCCCCCACCGAAGATGCTATAATGTCCAGGACAGCATCGGCGCGGCTCGATGCTCGGGCGAAAAAGCTTTTATATATATGTATATGGGATACAGAATATCAAGGAAAGGAAATTTATATAAAATGGGAAAAATTAAAGTAACACGCTGTGAGATCCCCGGCCTCTGCGTCATCGAGCCTAAGGTTTTTTATGATGAGAGAGGATATTTTGTAGAGACTTATAATTATAACGATTTTAAGGAAGAGGGTCTGGACATGCAGTTTGTCCAGGACAATCAGTCTATGTCGGTGAAGGGCGTGCTGAGAGGGCTGCACTATCAGAAGCAATATCCCCAGGGCAAGCTGGTCCGCTGCATTCGGGGGAAGGTTTTTGACGTGGCGGTGGATCTGCGAAGATCTTCCGAGACCTATGGCAAATGGTTCGGGGTGGAGCTGTCGGCGGAGAACAAGAAGCAGTTTTATATTCCGGAGGGCTTTGCCCATGGCTTTATCGTGCTGTCCGATGAGGCGGAGTTTGCCTACAAATGCACGGATTTCTATCACCCCGGCGATGAGGGCGGCCTGGCCTGGAATGACCCGGAGATCGGCGTTCAGTGGCCTATTGAGGAAGGAATGAAACTGATCATCTCGGAGAAAGACCAGAAATGGGGCGGTCTGTCTGAGACCTTCGCATTTCAATAAAATATAGAGTGCAAAGAGTATTTGGAAAGTATATGAAGAGTGTTTTTTCGGATATCTCCCAGCTGTGGGTGAAGCGTCATCTGATCTGGGAACTGTCCAAGGCGGATTTTAAAAAGAAGTTTGTCGGCTCCTATTTCGGTGTTCTTTGGATGTTTGTCCAGCCGGTGGTGACGGTCATCATCTATTACATCGTGTTTGGCGTGCTGCGGGGGGACATCGTGCCCCAGACAGAGGAGTACCCATATCTTTTGTGGATGCTGGCGGGAATCGTTCCCTGGTTTTTCTTCAGCGAAGCCTTAAACGGCGCCACCAACAGTCTGAACGAATACAATTATCTGGTTAAAAAAGTGGTGTTTCCGGTGAATATTCTGCCGGCGATCAAAATCGTCAGTGCAGTGTTTATCCATCTGATTTTCCTGGGAATTCTGCTGGTGGTATATCTGGTCATGGGCAGGATGCCGAGCGTGTACTGGCTGCAGATCCCTTACTATTCCCTCGGCGTATTGATTTTATCTCTGGGCCTGTCCTATCTGACCTCGTCCATCATGGTTTTTTTCAAGGATATGGGACAGATCGTAAATATTATTCTGCAGTTTGGCGTCTGGGTGACGCCGATCATGTGGCAGTATTCTCTGGCCGGGCGATTTGTGCCTTTTCTGAAGCTGAATCCCATGTTTTATGTGGCGGAGGGAATGCGGGGAGCCCTGCTCTATGGAGAATGGTTCTGGGAGCAGCCGGGATATACTCTGTATTTCTGGGTGTTTACTTTGGGCGTATTTGCGGCCGGTGTGGCGATCTTCGGACGTCTGAGGCCCCATTTCGCCGATGTGCTGTGACGCAGGAGGAAGAGCATTGACGGCAATCAAGGTTGACAATGTAACCAAAGTATATAAGCTTTTTGAACGGCCGATCGATCGGCTGAAGGAATCGCTGCGGCCGGGACATAAAGAGTATCATCGCAAGTTTTATGCCCTGAATAATATTTCCTTCGATGTGGAGGAAGGGCAGTTTGTGGGTATTATCGGCACCAACGGCTCGGGTAAGTCTACGATGCTGAAAATTATCACCGGCGTGCTCACGCCGACGACGGGTACGGTGACGGTGAACGGCCGAGTTTCAGCTCTGCTTGAGCTGGGGGCCGGTTTTAATATGGAGTATACCGGCATTGAAAATATTTATATGAACGGTACCATGATGGGCTACAGCCGGCAGGAGATGGATAAGAAACTCCCTGAGATTTTGGATTTCGCCGACATCGGCGATTTTGTCTATCAGCCGGTCAAAACATATTCCAGCGGTATGTTTGTACGGCTGGCTTTTGCGCTGGCCATCAATGTGGATCCGGAGATTCTGATTGTGGATGAGGCTCTGGCCGTGGGCGATGTGTTTTTCCAGGCCAAGTGCTATAAAAAGATCAACGAGATCCGCGAGGGGGGAACCACGGTCATCCTGGTAACCCATGATATGGGGACCGTCATCAAGTACTGCGATAAGGTAATTGTGCTCAACAGAGGCCATTTTGTGGCGGAGGGCGAGCCGGGCAAGATGGTGGACTTGTATAAAAAGATCCTGGCCGGCCAGTTTGACGAACGGGAGCTGGAAGGAATCGGTCAGAAGGCGGACTTTGCCGATCAGCTGCTGCGGGAGTCCGAAAAGGAAAAAACGCAGAAACAGCCGGAGAATAGCGGGAAGGCCGAGGCGGACGGCAAGGCGGCTGCCGGAGAAGATAGTGCGCCGGGGATTTCTCAGACTGAACAGGATGGGCCGTGGATGGAGCGCCTGAGCATAAATAAGGAGCAGCTTCAGTACGGTGACGGAAGCGCCAGGATCGTGGATCTGGGAATATTTGATCACAAGGGAGAATTGACTAATCTGCTGTTTAAGGGAAAAGAATTTACCATACGGATGAAGGTTCGCTTTACGCGGCAGATAAAGGACCCGATCTTTGCCTTTACCATCAAGGATTCCAAGGGAACGGAGATCACAGGGACTAACAGCATGATCGAGGGCTGCGATACCGGTACGGTGCAGGCAGGACAGACGGTGACGGCCTCCTTTAGACAGCGGATGGATCTGCAGGGCAAAGATTACTTGCTGTCTCTGGGGTGCACCGGTTTTGAGCACGGTGAGTTTGTGGTCTATGATCGTCTCTATGATGTGGTAAACCTGACGGTGATTTCCGATAAAAACACGGTGGGCTATTTCGATATGAACTCCCGGGTTACCATAGAATAAACAAAAATTATAAACAGGTCTGCCTGCGCAAGGCAGGCATTGTCGGTCGAGAAAGGCAGGAGCGGGCAAATGAGCGCGACAAAAGCAGCGGTGGAAGCGGCTTTAAATCTGAAATTTTATAAAGGAGAGGATCTCTACAGCGACGGCGATGTGGAGGACAGAATTCTGGCTCTGTGCGAGAGCGGCAGGCCCATGCAGGAGATCCTGATGGAAAACAACGACTGGCCGATTCTGTATCATCTGTCCGATGTGCGGGAAAATGTGCTGGAGTGGTATGATTTTGATCCGGAGGCTAGCCTTCTGGAGATTGGGGCCGGGTGCGGCGCCATCACGGGACTGTTTTGCCGCAGGGTGAAAAGAGTGGTCTGCAATGATCTATCCAAGCGGCGCTCCACGATCAACGCTACCCGCAACGGGGAAAAAGGCAACCTGGAGATTTATGTGGGCAATTTTGAGGATTTAAGACTAGATGAGAAATTTGATTATGTGACGCTGATCGGTGTCTTGGAGTATTCCGGCTATTATATCCAGAGCAGGGAGCCCTATCAGGCGATGCTGGAGCGCGTGCAGGGTTTTTTGAAACCCGGCGGAAAGCTGATTATCGCCATCGAAAATAAATTTGGCCTCAAATACTGGGCCGGAGCAGCGGAGGATCATACTGGCGGCTTTTTCGACGGGATAGGGGGATATGCGGGAAATCCCGGTGTGCGCACGTTCTCTAAGGCGGAGATCACCCGGCTCTTGCAGAAGGCTGGATTTACGAAAAACGAATTTTATTATCCGATGCCGGACTATAAGCTCCCCACGGCCGTCTATTCGGACGCATTTCTTCCCCAAAAAGGGATGTTGAGCGATATTACGGTCAGTTATGACCGGGACCGCTACGTGATGTTTGACGAAGCGGCAGCCTACGAGGCCTTGACGGAGGACGGGCAGTTCCCCTATTTTGCTAATTCCTTTTTGATCATCAGTTCGCGGGAGGAAGCGCAATGAAACAGATTCAGTATGTTAAATACAATAAAATGCGTCGGGAGGCCTTTCAGATCAAGACGCAGATCCGTGAGGAGAACGGCGTGCGCTTCGTGGAAAAGGAAGCGCTGCGTCCAGAGGGGGCAGTGCATATCCGGCGTTTCGCCGAAAGCTTCAGACAGCTGAGTTCTATCTACCGCAACGTGTCCTTCCTGGAGCCGGAATTTCATGGCGATGTGATGCGCTACGCCTATTTGGAGGCTCCTACCCTGGACGAGCTCCTGGATGAGAAAATCCGCGGAGGTGAGGATGCAGTCTCTGTGCTGCGGGAAGCCCTTGACCGGATTCTGGCTGTCGAGGATAAAGGACTTGCTCCTTTCGAAAAAACGGAAAAATTTACTGAAATCTTCGGACCTGTAAAAAGAGCGGAGGGGCCGGCATTTCTTGTGTCCAATATCGATATGCTTTTTGAGAACATTATGGTCCAGGAGGAGAAACTTCAGTGTCTGGACTATGAATGGGTTTTTGATTTTCCGATCCCGGTGGATTTTGTGCGCTATCGCATCCTGCTCTATTTTTATCGCCATCATGAAAGTCTGTTCGAAGGGAAGATGGACTGCACGGGTCTGCTGGAGCGATGCGGCATCAGCCGCCCCATGGCCATTCAGTATGCCAAGATGGAGAAGTCCTTTCAGGAGTATGTCCACGGTGAAAATAATTGCTACACCTATGTAGACCGCTATGCGAAAAAATCCATGGATTTTGCCAAGACGATCTACGATTATGACGTGCAGATCCAGTCGCTGAATACAGCGGTGCAGCTCAAGGAGAACCATATCCAGAACCTGAATGGTCTGATTGCCGGGCAGCAGGAGATCATCGATAAGTACAGCAGGGTCAAGAGTATTGCCAAGAAATTCGGCGCGGGACCGGTTTACCGGGCGGCCAAGGCCCTGTATCATACCGGTAAAAAGTTGACTCCAGAAAAAACCGTGACGACGGCAGAGGCGGGCACGGCAGGAGGAAAGGCCGCCGGCGCGGCAGATAAGCCCGGCAGCGGTTCGATAAAGGGCAAAAAGTCTCTGCGCTTTGAAACGGTGGCGGAACCTGCCGTTTCCATCGTGATTCCTGCCTACAACCAGGTGGATTATACCTATCACTGTTTGGAATCCATCCTGGAGAACACGAAGGATGTGACTTATGAGGTCATCCTGGCGGACGATCAGTCCACCGACGACACGGTGCGGCTGCACGAGAAAGTAAAGGGCATCCGCATCAGCCGGACGCCGGAGAATCTGGGCTTCTTAAAGAACTGCAATCTGGCGGCAGAACTTGCCCGAGGAAAATATATTCTGTTTCTGAATAATGACACTCGCGTGCAGCCCGGCTGGCTTTCCAGTCTGGTGCGTCTTACCCAGTCGGACCCGTCCATCGGTATGGTGGGGTCTAAGTTAGTTTACCCCGACGGAAGACTGCAGGAGGCCGGCGGCATCCTGTGGAGCAACGGCACCGGCTGGAATTACGGACGTTTTGACGATCCGGACAAGGCCGCGTATAACTATGTGAAGGATGTGGATTATATCTCCGGCGCCTCCATTATGCTGCCTGTGTCCTTGTGGAAGGAGCTGGGCGGGTTTGATGAGCGCTTTGCCCCGGCCTACTGTGAGGATGCAGATCTGGCCTTTGCCGTGCGCGATGCGGGCTACCGGGTGGTCTATCAGCCTCAGTCGGTGGTGGTTCACTACGAGGGTGTCAGCAACGGCACCGACACCGGCAGCGGCATCAAGAGATATCAGGTGGAAAACAGCGTAAAGCTCCGGGAAAAATGGGCGGAGGAATTCGCCCTGCAGACGGATTACAGCGATCCGCCGGCTCTTTTTGAGGCCAGGGAGCGCTCTCAGGGGAGGAAGACCATCCTGGTCATCGATCACTATGTGCCGCAGTTTGACCGGGACGCCGGATCACGCAGTACCTATCAGTTTATCCGGATGTTTTTGAAGCACGGCTATGTGGTCAAGTTTATCGGAGATAATTTCAACCACGAAGAGCCCTACACCAGTGCCCTGGAGCAGCTGGGCGTGGAGGTTCTCTACGGCGACGAATTCCGGGATGGCCGGATTTTGCAGTGGATCGAGACCAACGGAGAGTATATCGATTTTGCTTTCTTAAATCGTCCCCATATCACGGTGAAATATCTGGAGTTTATCCGGGAGCATACCAATATCCGCTGCATCTACTACGGGCACGATCTCCACTATCTGCGTGAGGGCAGGGAATATGCCCTGACCGGGGATAAAACGAAAAAAGAAGAGTCTGAGCACTGGCGCAAGCTGGAATTTTCCATCATGCACAACTGTGAGGCGGTTTACTACCCTTCTACCATGGAGGAGGAGGAGATTCGCAAGGTGGATCCCAATATCCCGGTAAAGAGCGTGTCGGTCTACAGCTATGATGTGTTTCGTGATCAGATTCCTCAGGATTTTGCAGCCAGAAAAGGATTCCTGTTTGTGGGAGGCTTTGGGCATAGGCCCAATGCGGACGCTGTTTTGTGGTTTGTGAAAGAAATTTATCCTCTGATTCGGGAAAAACTTGGGGCTGAGGCTGATCGGGTACCCTTCTATATCGTCGGTTCCCGGGCGCCCAGGGAGATTACGGAGCTAAACGGCACGGATGGGAGCGGAGGACCGGGGCCTATCGAAGTAAAGGGATTTGTCAGCGACGAGGAGCTTACCCGTCTCTATGACGGGTGCCGTCTGGTAGTCTGCCCTCTGCGCTTCGGCGCAGGCGTCAAGGGCAAGGTTATCGAGTCCATCTACAACGGCATCCCGATGATTACTACCTCTATCGGCGCCGAAGGCATCCCTGAGGTGAGAAATGTGGTAGCGGTGGAGGATGAGGCGAAAGCTTTTGCCAGCCGCACGGTGGAGCTCTATCGGGATACAGAAGGGCTGGCGGAGATATCCTGCCGCACCCAGAGCTATATTCGGGAGCATTTCAGCATGGATGCCCTGTGGGATAAGGTGAGGGAGGACTTTACGTGATGCAGGACAGAAGCCTGTGGAAGCTTGCTGTGCAGTTTATTAAATTTGGATTTGTTGGAATTTCCAATACACTGATTTCTCTTGTCGTTTACTATCTGGGATTGGCGTTAGGTGTCCATTACGTGGCAGCCAATGCAGCCGGCTTTGTCTTGGGAACGATTAATGCCTATTTTTGGAATAACCGTTATGTATTCAAAAAGGCGGAAGGTGAAGTGCGAAGCACAGGCAGATCTGTGGTTAGAGTATTTGTCAGCTATGGTTTTACTCTGGCTCTCTCCACAGTGCTCTTGGCTTTGTGGGTAGACGGGCTGCATATTTCCGATAAAATTGCACCGATTATCAATCTGCTGGTGACGATTCCGCTCAATTTTGTGCTGAATAAATTCTGGGCGTTTCGAGGAGAGAAAAAATGAAATCATCGATAACACATTGTTTTGCCATCTGTGCCTATAAGGATTCTCCGTATCTGGAAAATTGTATTCAGTCGCTGAAGGCGCAGACGGTAAAGACGAACATACTGCTGGCTACTTCCACGCCCAGTGAGTTTATTGAGAACCTGGCGAAAAAATATGAGATTCCTTACTATGTGCGGCAGGGAAAAAGCGATATACAGGATGACTGGAATTTTGCGTATGATAAGGCACAGGCAGACTATGTGACAATCGCTCATCAGGATGATCAGTATCACCCCGATTACGCCAGGATAATGTTGGAAATGTGCGCAAAGTATGAGGATGTCAGTCTTTTTCTGACGGATTATCTGCCCATCAAGGGAGGAAGGATCGGAAAGAGGGATATAAACAGCAAGATCCGTCGTTTGCTTCGGACTCCTCTAAAGAGTGCGCGTTTAGCGAACAAGATTTGGTGGAAAAAGCGAGTGTTATGTCTGGGCAACAGTATCTGCTGTCCGTCGGTGACCTATCATAAAGAAATGTTAGGCGCAGATGTCTTTACCTCCGTGTACAAATATAATTTGGACTGGGATACCTTCTATAAATTTGCATGCCAGCCGGGGCGCTTCGTCTACGCTGATCAGCCGCTTACCTACTACCGCGTCCATGATGGAGCCACCAGCAAAGAGTTTATTGAAAACCATCTGAGAATCAACGACGATATCTCCATGTTCCGGAAATTTTGGCCGGAATGGATGGTCCGTCTGATTATGGTATTTTATAAGAAGGCATACGATACTTACAGCAAATAGATACCGGTTATGAGGAGGAAATCATGGCGGCCCAAGTAAAAGAAAATCCAATTTTGTATATAGTGATTCCTTGTTATAACGAAGAAGCGGTCATCGAGGAGACCGTGCGGCGGCTGACAGAGAAAATAGACGGGATGATCGAACAAAAACAAGTTGCTTCAAACAGCCGTTTTCTGTTGGTAAATGACGGATCAAAAGACAGGACCTGGGAGATTATCTGCAGACTGTGTGAAGAAAATCCATATGTATCGGGGATCAGCCTGGCGCACAACCGCGGCCATCAGAACGCACTGTTAGCGGGACTGATGACCGCCAGAAAATATGCGGATATTGTTATTTCCATGGATGCAGATCTTCAGGATGATATCCATGCGGTGGATCGTTTTGTGGACGAATATAAGAAAGGCGCCGATATCGTATATGGTGTGCGCAGCTCGCGCAAAAAGGATTCGTTTTTTAAAAAATACACGGCACTGGCTTTCTATCGTCTGATGGCGGCCATGGGCGTGGAGACGGTGTACAATCATGCGGATTATCGTCTGATGACCAAAAGAGCCCTGGATGAGCTGGCAAAATTTAAAGAGGTCAACCTTTTCCTGCGGGGAATTATCCCGATGATCGGCTTTCAGACGGCTACGGTAGAGTATGTGCGCGAGGAACGATTCGCCGGGGAGTCCAAATATCCTCTCGGTAAAATGATCTCCTTTGCCATTGAGGGAATCACCTCCTGCAGCGTCAAACCGCTGCGGCTGATCACCGTTTGCGGGATGATAATCTCACTATTAAGCTTTATCTATCTGATTTACGTGATCGTGGGAGGGCTGGCCGGGCAGACTGTGGCGGGGTGGGCCACCCTGGCGGTCCTGATTTGCTTTTTCGGCGGAGCACAGATCCTCTGCATCGGTGTAGTAGGGGAATATATCGGGAAAATTTATAATGAAACGAAAGCAAGGCCCAGATATATCATTGAGGAAGCACGGCTGAAGTGAAAAAGACTGCAAGCAAAAGGAAGGGAGAGAACAGCGAATGGATAACTGGATAAAGAGTATGATTGTCTTATGTACTTATTTTATCCTGTTTTTTTCTTTTGGAAGTCTGATTACCTGCAGAAAAGACAGAGGCGGAAAATCCGTTGGCCTGACAGTATTAATTGGCTTTTTTTTGTATCATATTATTTTTCAGATTATTACGATTCCGCTGATGTTTGCGTTACAGCCTCTGAGCCGTCTGACGCTGCTCTGGACGGTGCTGGCTCTGGGAATCGTGCTGTTTTCTGTCTGGAAAAATCATAAAGTCTGGGGGCGGATATTTCGGGACCTATGGAGAAATGTCTGCGGCAAAACCGTGTATGAGCGATTGTGGCGGCTGGCAGCGGTGGCGATTGTTCTCGCAAACGTTCTGGCGGTTTCTCTTATCTATTCCAGCTATTGGGATGCCACTTATTACGTGGGAAGTGTATCCTATTCGGTCTATCATAATACGATCAATACGATCAATCCCCTTCTGGGAGCAGCTTTCGAAACCTTTGATCTGAAGCATTGCCTGGCGACATACCACATGAATGACGCTGTGTTTTGCCAGTTGTTTTCTCTTCATCCGTTAATTGAAACGAAGACGGTTATGGTAATTGTGGTGACCATTCTGCTGAATTTAATATACTCCTGTTTTGCCGATTTCTTTTTCCCTGGGAATCCCAGAGCCAAAGCGTTGTTTTTGGGATTTGGTTTTCTGATCAATCTGTGCACCTTCAGTGATTATACGTCTTCTGCCTTTGTACTGCTTCGGACGTATGAGGGAAAGGCGATCGCAGGAGCTGTCGTCGCTCCATTTTTGTTTTACTGGTTTATTCGTCTGTTCCGAAGTGCGGGAAAAATAGAGTGGGAAGGTTTATTTATTGTTTCATGGGGAGCCGTCGCTGTTTCATCATCGGCAATGTTCCTGGTTCCCGCTGCCCTGGGTATTTTCGCTGTTGTACAATGGGTGCGGACGCGCCATTTTCGGGTCGTGCTTTGCAGCATGGCATGTATGGTGCCGGCAGGCGTCGTTCTGGCCTGCTATTTGCTAAATCGATTGGGCCTGCTGTATATATATACCAGCCGATAGAAAGGAAGACGGCCGATGAATATTCAGGTTTCAGAATGGGGATGGGAATTTGTGGCGGAATGTTTCCGCCGGTTCCAGGGAGAAGGCGTGTTTTATCTGTTTTTTGCAGCCGCGCTGCTCTACATGGTTTTTTTGACTTGGCGGCGGCAGGGACAGTGGGAAAAAGGAGCGCTGGGATATTTCCTATTGCTGGCGCTTACGGTGTACAATCCGCTTCTGATCACGAAAATCGTCGATGTCCTCGATATGGATGATGAATATTATCGATTTATCTGGCTTCTTCCTTTTACTGTGCTGATTAGCTGGCTGGCTGTCAGTTTGGAGGAAAAGATTAAGCACAGGTGGGGACGTGCTGTTCTTATTGTCTGTATGGCTGCGCTGCTTGCTTTTCCGGGAAAGTCGATCCTGGCAAGAGGACTGACAATGGCGGAAAATCTGTATAAAGTACCGGATGAGCTGATAGAGATAAGTGAACTTATCCATGAGGACAGCGAGGATGCCGAACCCAGGGCAGCGATGGATTTCGATCTGATTGTGTTGATGGGGCAGTATGATCCGTCCATTCAACTGGCGCTGGCCTACTCGGATATTTCGTATATGGAGTCCCAGGCGGATACCGATTACAAAGACCGTTTCCCGCCCAATATGCTGTCTCAGATGCATATCTATCAGGTTCTGTACCGGGAAAAGGAAATCGAGGGGGCAGAATTCCAGGGGGCCTTATCGTATCTGGATACGGATTACGTAGTGGTAAAGAAGACATACCCGAATATGCCGTATTTATATTCGCAGGGATTGACATGGATGGCGGAAACTGACACATATGTGATTTTGAAATTGGAAGGAGCCTCAGGGTGAAGCACAAAAAATTATGGTTATGCCTGGGCGCGGCCATGGGGACGCTGATTCTGCTGACCGTAATTGCAGCTCTTCTGGGCATATGGCCTTTTGGTGAAAAGTCTCTGGTCTTCTGGGATGGAAACTGGCAGTATATTGATTATCTGGTTTATTGGAAAGAGGTGCTTAGCGGAGAACGCAGCATTTGGTACAGCTTTTCAACTACGCTGGGGAACAATATGGCGGCTATAGTGGGTTACTATCTGCTGAGCCCTTTTCACCTGATTGTCCTTTTTTTTGATAAGGTGCAGATGCCCGTTGCCTATACTTTGATTTATGTCATGAAGCTATGTGCCGGCAGCGCTGCATTTCAGGCATACCTGAATCAGCGTAAAGAACCAAAGTGGCATACGGCTGTCTTTTCCATAGTTTATGGGCTGAGCGGTTATGCGTTCGCCTATGGATACAATATTATGTGGCTGGACGGAGTGATTGCGCTCCCTCTTGTGGCGGCAGGAATTGAGAGAATATTCCAGGGGAAAAGACCGACGTTATATGTGCTCAGCCTTGCCTACAGTCTGGCGACCTGTTATTATATCGGCTATATGCTGTGCCTTTTCTCCGTTGTCTTCTTTCTGTCCGGCTGGGTTTTTCTTTCCGAAAAAAAGAGGGCATTGCTGCGTTACATGTGGTCGTCTCTTCTGGCTGGGGGAATGGCAGCCTGTGTGCTGCTTCCGGAGTTTATGGCTCTGAGAAATGCATCGGAGCAGGCGGGGGAGGCCTTTTCCCTGTGGCCGCTACAGCTGAATTTTTCAATAGGGGAATTGTGCCGTTCCTTTTTTCTGCATTCTTTTACCATCGAAGAGGTTGCCAACACCTCAGCGCCTAAAATTTTTTGCGGAATAGGAAGTCTGTATTTTGCCATATATTATCTGACCTCCAGAAGAAAGGCACGGGAGGAGACGAGGAACAGGGGGAGATACTTTGCCCTTTTGCTGTTCATGGGTCTTGTAATGGCAGTGAAACCACTGGACTTAATCTGGCATGGCTTTCGTGAGCCGTCAGGGTGCCCGTACAGGTATTCTTTCATCGTATGCTTTCTCCTTCTGATCTGCGCGGAAAAAGGTTTTTCGCTGATTATGGCTGCGGATGAAAGCGAGGACAGAAGGAGGAGAGGCAGAGATATCTTTATTCCTGCCGGGATTTTGTCTGCGATGCTTATAGCAGCATGGAAATTCGGTGGCACAGAATCTTTGTATGCAGCGTTTTCTCTGGGAATTTTATTGGCGATCATGGTTGTCCTTCTGATCCAAAGACGATTAAAAGCAGTTACATGCGGTGCGGAAAGAAAAAATGGATGGGTGAGACAGCAGGGCGGTCAGATCCTGATGCTGGGACTGATGATCTTAACGGTAGCCGACGTGTTTCACAATGGAAAGCTTGTGTGGGTACAGACGATTCACTATGAGGCGGATACTGTCGACACTTATGGGGAAAAAATTGCTTCTTCACAGGAGGCGGTGGATGCAGTGCTGACATCCGATGAAAATCTGTTTCGCATGGAAATCGCGCAGGAGAGACGCCGGGGATATAACGATGCGATGATCTACGACTATGCGGGAATTTCCTTCTATTCCTCAGCGGAGGATGCGCGAACGGAAGACTGGCTGGCAAAAGTGGGCATCTGCAACTGGCGGGAGGCAGTTCCCTCCAGCGCAGCGCTGGATACTTTGCTTGGCGTGCGCTATCGGATCGATGCGGATAATGAGATAAAAACAAATGAGAGTGCCTTTTCTCTGATTTGGAGTGCAGACAGAAAAGAGGCGGCTGATGCCTGGGGCGGAGCCGACAGTGCATTGGAGCTGAACCGTATTCTGAAAGCTGTTTCCGGGGTTGATGAGGATGTTTTTCAGAAGGAGGATGCCGTATGGCGGCAGACCGACGAAAGAACATATGCGGGCTCTTATATGGTGGAGGACGATGGCCCGCTTTATCTGGCAGTGGAGAGAGATTCCCAGGGGAACACACCCTACGCAGAAATGTATGTGAATGGAGAACGAGTGGGATTCTATTCCTCATATTACAGTCCTTCTCTCCAGCTGCTGGGGGAATACAAAGAAGGTGACCAGCTGGAAATAGAGGTGCACTTTCAAGAGAGCGCGGCGGTCTGCGCCCTTTACACAGAGCAAAGAGATATACTGGCCGAAATGAAGGCTGCACAGGACTGGCGGCAGGGACGGCTGATCAAGTCGGAGAGCGCATTGCGGATGACGCTAAAGGGGCAGATCGAAGTGAGGGAAAACGAGCAGATTGTCCTTGCCATACCTTATGATACAGGCTGGAGAGTATTGGTGGATGGAGCGCCGGCACAGACAAGCGAAGCCTTTGGATTGTTTCTGGGAATCGAAGCGGGAGAAGGGGTACACGAGATTGAAGCGCAATTTTATCCCCAGGGCATTTTCCTTGGGGCTGGACTTTCCGTCCTTTCTGTCGTATTATTAGTGGGGATACTGGTCAGATATAGAAAACGTTCCATGTGACGGCAGGCCGGAAAGATAAATATCAGAAAATGCGGAAAGGGATATAATCGGCGTGAGAGAGATGTGTGAAGAAATACGAAAACTGATAAAGGATAAAAGAGTTTGGATCCCCCTCTGCCTGACAGCTGTTCTGAGCTATGGCTATTTGTGGACGCATCCTTCCATGGGCGTGGACGATACCGCTATGACGCGGTACTTTGTAGAGGGATTTGCGCCTCATTTGGGGCGGTGGACAATATTTGTTCTGGGAAAAATATTTCGTATGATAGAATTTACGCCGTTGGTAACGGACTTTATCGGCGTGGTTTTGATGGGACTTTCGACGCTGATGATCGGAGTGATTTTAAGAAAGTCGTCCCAGGGCAGACTGTCCGTAGGCGCCTGCTCAGCTTTTGGCTGCTTTTTTCTCTCCTATTCATTGATTAATGAAGTGTATGTATATTATCTCCACAATGGCATTGGTATGGCCTATGTGATGACGGTCATGGCCTATTATTTGCTGCGGTTTGGAGAGAAGAAGAGAGAGCTGGCCGGAGCTATAGGCTTGCTGACTCTGGCGTTGGGATGCTATGAGACTTTTGCCGAAGTATTTTTGCTGCTGCTGTTTGCAGATACACTGATCCGTTTTGCCTTCGATAAAGAAGGGGTAAAGGGGAGGCAGTGGGGGTGGCTCTTTCTGAAAAGCTGTTTTGTCATTGTGGCAGCAATGCTCATACGCAACGGTATAGATCAGCTGATTCTCCGGATTATTGATGTGGAGCCTTATCTGCACTCGATCGGCAAGGAAATAGGCTGGCTCTTTTCGCCGGAGGCCGGTTCCACGCTTCTGTCCATGATACGCACTTTCGGGCGATATTATATACTGAATGCCACGGTCAATTATGCAGTGGCTATGTTTTGGGTTGCTATGCTTGTGCTCTTCTGCTTTGGCATCTGGGTCTCGGTCAGAAAAAAAAGCTGGCTGTGCGTATTAAATCTGTTGGGAGTCCTGGGAATATCCTGGGTGATCAGCATTATTGAGGGATCTGTGGGCGCCTACCGCACCATGCAGACGTTCCCCATTCTGGTGGGACTTGCCATGCTTTTGGTATTTCATTGGCTTGAGCAGAAACCCCACAGAGGGCTGGTTAAAAGAGCAGGATTTGTGGTTCTGTTCATTCTGCTGTATAATCAGGTCTATGAGACCAATAAATGGTATTACGTTGATTATATGAAATATCAGGAAGAAGCAGCCATTTGCCGTCAGATGGCCTATGATCTGGAGCGGGAGGCGACATTGGACAAACCGCTTGTGTTTGTGGGCAGGATAACGGACTACGGTACGCTGGATACCTATGCCTATGTGGACAACGATTCCTGGCAGTATCAGTTGTTCAGCCGGCTGGACGGCAGCGGGGAAGCCGATAAAAAATATGAGATAGTGCAGAATCTGGCCTGGTATTCTGTGTTTGACTGGGGTGTGGACGCCTTTGACGAGCAGGCTACGGAAATCGCCAATTTCTTTGCCTATCATGGATATCCTATCCAGGTGGCGACCAGGGAGGAGAAGGCTGAGGTAGAAGGCTATGCGGACAATATGACAGTCTGGCCTAAAGAGGGAAGCATTCTGGAGCTTGAGAACTGTGTGATTGTGAAACTGGGAGAAACGGAATAGAAACTTTGAAAGGAAGCAGATATGGGCAGCAAAGAGAATCGGACAGGAGAGAATATTATCACTCCCCGGAAAATATGGGAGAACATGAAGCGTTTCTGGTGGTTCTGTGTAATTCCGCTGGTGTTGTGCGTCATTGTGGTCTATCGGGATACGATGAATACGTACAGGCTGAATGTCGCAGCTGCTGGAAGGGATACCTATATTGCCAGTGCGCTGGTGTATTATCCTACGCCGGATGAGGAAACAGGAAAGGGAAACATGGTGATTTTTCAGAGCAGCAACACCATGGAAAAAGTAGACGGCATACTGGAGGAGAACGGATACGCTCCATTTAATGAAGATACGGACAGCCTGGAGCTGGGCCATACGATGGGGTCCTATGGAATCACGCTGATCGGCGAGGGCGAAGATCGCATGCTCTGTATGGGACAGGCTTTTGCCGAGTGTATGCTGGATGTCATGGAGGAGGCCACCGGTATCCGGGGATATATAGTGGACGAAGCTTCGGTCGCCCCTTGTATGATTGATGCCTCCGGCAGTACGATTATTTATTCCGATGTATCACAGAAGCAGGTTTCTCTGTCGCTTCGGGACTTTTTGACTTGGCAGAAATTAATGATACTCTGCGCCGGCGTATTTTTGGGGCTGGCACTCATCTTTGTCGCCATCCTTTTTGATCAAAAGATTCGTTCTCATGAGGAATTGGAGGAAATCTGCCGGTTTGCCTGTATTGGAACGGTGAAAAAGAAGAGCGAGAAAGAGAAAAAATTATGCGTGGCTTTGATCACGGCAATGTGTCATGACAGACAGATAAGCAGACTTTCCCTGGTGTCTGTTTCAGCAGAACTACAGCTGGCGGCTATAGCCTCGTCGATTAAGGAGGGGGCAGACGAAGCGCTGTCGGTGGTTTTAGGAGAGAATGGGGCCGGTTCGCCGGAGACGCTTGAGAAGTGCCGTGAGTCTCAGGGGGTGGTCTTTACGGTCCGAAGAAACAAAGATAATGTGGCTTCTGTCCGCCGACTTCAGACAAACCTGGAGATGATACAGGCGCAGGTATTGGGATATATTTTTGTAGAATAAAGATGGATAAGACGGATTGCCATGAGGATTTAAAGGCTCCGGTCACACAAGAGGTAAGCATGACGGTAAAGAATGAGAAATATAAGCGGATATTTCGCTTTTGCGGTATGATCTGGATCGCATTTTTCCAGACGGCAGTATTTTCCATAGTATGGGACAAATATTATAATTCTGAGATAGATCAGTCTTTTGCCATGCGCGGAAACTGGGTGATCTTAGGTCTGTATCTGGTTATTCTTCTTTTGTTTACGCAGGTGTACGGCGGCTTTAAGATTGGTTATCAGAAACCGGGCAATTTGACGCTGTCTCAGTCCATTGCGTTAATCGGCACCAATGTAGTGGAATATCTGGTAATTGTCCTTCTTTCCCGCAATACTTATCTGGTGACGGGGAGACTGATCAGTCCGGGCTGGCTTCTTGCGGCGACGGCAGCCCAAATCTGCGGCATCGCTTTTTTCGCCTGGCTGCTGACCGGCATATATGACCATCTGTTTCCTCCTCGCAGTCTGCTGATGATCTACGGCGATTATCCGGAGTCGGCAGATATCCTGGCGGAAAAGATGAATGGGATGAAGGAAAAGTACAGAATCGGCGAGAAAATCAATCAGGATGCCGGTTATGATACGCTGACAGAGAAGATTTGTCAGTATCAGGGCGTAGTACTTCTGGACGTCAATGTGCATCTGCGCAACAGGCTGGTAAAATTCTGCTATGGGGCGGCCATTCGTGTCTATGTAGCGCCTAACATATCGGATATTATTCTGGGTAATGCGGAGAATCTCCATTTCTTCGATACGCCTCTTTTGCTGGCGAGAAATTCAGGTCTCTCCATTGAACAGAAATTGGCCAAGAGAATACTGGACCTTTTGATATCCGGTATAGGAATATTGGTGGCATCCCCTTTTATGCTGATTACGGCCATTGCCATCAAACTGTATGACGGAGGGCCGGTCTTTTTCAGACAGGCCAGGGTGACTATGGGCGGCAAGGTATTTATGATTACGAAGTTCCGCAGCATGATCGTGGATGCGGAAAAAGACGGACATTCCGTGCCGGCCACAGAGAGAGACCCCCGGATCACGCCGGTAGGCCGGGTAATCCGGGCCACTCGCCTGGATGAGCTACCGCAGCTGTTCGATATTTTTCGGGGGGATATGAGTATTGTGGGGCCCAGACCGGAACGAGTCGAGCATGTGGAGGAGTATACCAGGGAAATCCCTGAGTTTTGCTATCGGCTGAAGGTGAAAGGCGGTCTGACAGGGTATGCGCAGATCTATGGCAAGTATAACACCACTGCTTACGACAAGCTGAAGCTGGACCTGATGTATATTGAGAATTATTCCGTGCTTCTGGATCTGAAGCTGATGCTGATGACCATAAAAGTTATGTTTATGAAGGAGAGCACGGAAGGTTTTACGGCTTCTGCCTCTGAAAAGATGTATCATGCAGGAGAGAAAGATGAACAGTGAAATTACCGTCAGCATAGTGACCGTATCCTATAACAGCGAAAAAACGATAAGAGATACCATTGAATCCGTTTTGAATCAGACGCGGTCCTGCAAGGAGTATATTGTCATGGACGGCGGGTCCACCGACCGCACATTGGATATTTTGGAGGAATATCGTCCGCTTTTTGCGGAAAAGAATATCCCTTTTTTGGTGGTATCGGAGCCTGACCGGGGAATTTACGATGCCATGAACAAGGGGATCGCCAGGTGTACCGGCACTATCGTGGGAATGATTAACAGTGACGACTGGTACGAAAGGGATGCAGTAGAGACTGTGGCGAGCACCTATGAGCGGTCGCCCTTTGATATGATGTATGCAGATCTGCGGATGATTCTGCGAAATGGAAATACAGGAATCAAGAGAGCGCGGCTGCGCAAACACTATATCACGACCAGGGATTGGAATCATCCGACTACGTTTATCACGCGGGAAATGTATGAAATCTATCATTATCCCTGTCAGTCTGTTTACGACGATCTTGACGTGCTTCTGAAGATTCGAAAGGATCATCGCCGTGTGGTTGTTGTAAACAAGGTATTGGCCAATTATCGTCTGGGGGGAGCCAGCAATAAAAAGAGTCTGAAGGACGCATGGAAAAGGATGAAACTGAAATATCGCATCTACCGTCAGAACGGATACAGCAGACTTTATTTGCTGGAGGCTGTGGCGATGGAACTGGGAAAATTTATTTTATCCTAAAATGAGGAAGAATTATGGCGGATCTGACTGTGGTTATCATGACCAAAAACGAGGAAAATAATCTGAGGAAATGTATCGAATCCTTTCGCGGTATAGCCAGCCGTTTTGTGGTAGTGGACAGCTACAGCACGGATTCCACAGTGGCGCTGGCCCGTGAATTGGGGGCCGATGTGTATGAAAACCCGTGGGTGAACTATGCGACACAATTCAACTGGGCACTTGAGCATACGCAGATTACGACGGCATGGACCATGCGAATGGATGCGGATGAAGAGCTGATGCCGGAGCTGGCGCAGGAGATCGAAAAACGTCTGGATGAACTGCCTGCGGAGGTGACGGGGGTCGAGCTGAAACGCCGCATCTACTTTTTGGGACGCTTTATTGCCCATGGGGGAATATATCCTACCTGGGTACTTCGAATCTTCCGGACGGGAAAGGGAGAATGTGAGCAGACGCTGATGGATGAGCACATTCTTC
Organism: uncultured Lachnospiraceae bacterium; assembly: GCA_944380185.1. GTDB lineage: Bacteria > Bacillota > Clostridia > Lachnospirales > Lachnospiraceae > RGIG7193. Next base: position 40,768 of record CALWGV010000028.1, on the reverse strand, counting down.
TGAAGGAGGGCAGGGCAGTACAGTTTTCCTGCGATTTTATCGATAACAATACCAAGGATATCGCCTGGTGGATACAGAAACACAACTGGTACTCTGACCGGGAAGTCGCGGATTATCTGGAGAAACAGAGGCAGCTGGCGGAAAACGATGTCATTCGCCCTAGACTTTTTGGCAGCCAGGCGGAGAGAAAGCGCTGGATCAAATATATGTTTTATTATAAGACGCCCCTCATGAGGCGGGCCCACTGGTATTTCATCTACCGCTATTTCATCCGGCTTGGGTTCCTGGATGGAAAGGCGGGACTGATCTACCATTTTCTGCAGGGGTACTGGTATCGCTTCCTGGTGGATGCAAAGCTTTACGAATATCAAGAGGGTCTGGCGCCCTTGAAGGATTCCCGTGATCTGAAGGCCTAGGCGCTGGTATAGGAGGTAGTGATGAGACGACTGTTTATTCTGCTTCGCAACATATTGGGGCTGCCCAAACGCCTTTTTTGTACAAAAATATCGCTCCTGGCGCTTTTATCGGATGCACAGGTGGATCCTCATGCGGCGATTCACAGCGGCACCCGTTTCTACCGCAGCAGCATAGGGAGGTATTCTTACGTGGGGAGAAACGGTTTTGTCACCAATGCCTCTATCGGCAATTTTACGTCTATCGGCGGCGGCTGTGATATCGGGGGGACCAGCCATCCCCTGGACTGGGTTTCCACCTCCTCCACTTTTCACAAATGGGAGAATGTCTTTAAGAAAAATTTTGCCCGCCATGAGTTTGAAATTTTCAAGCAGACGACGATCGGAAATGATGTCTGGATTGGTACCAATGTATTGATTAAGGCGGGAGTAACGATAGCCGACGGTGCGGTAATCGGCATGGGAGCCGTGGTGACCAAGGATGTGGGGCCATATGAAATCTGGGCGGGCAACCCGGCTAGGATGATCCGAAAGAGATTTGACGATGAGACTATAGAAAGGCTTTTGGCGACCAGATGGTGGGAGAAGAGTGATGAGGAAATCGAGAAATTTGCTCCCCTGGTGACGGATGTGCAGGCATTTCTGCAGTATATGGAGGAGCAGAAATGAAAAGACTGCTGATCGTTTCCAGTTATCCGGCTCCCTATCGGGCGGCCGTATTTGAACGGCTGGGACAATATTATCAGACGGACGTATTCTTCGAGTTCATTGAAGATCAGAGCCGCAGCGCCCAGTGGTTTGTGCGCAATCCAGCCTTTCGCGTGCTGAATACTCGCGAAAATCAGGAGGCCTTTAAGCGATGTCTGCGCAGTCTTAAAGAGTACGATCTCGCTCTGGCCTATGATTATAACAACCCAAATGCAGGTCGGCTGATGCGCTCCTGCATCCGAAAGGGAGTTCCCTATATTGTCAACTGCGACGGCGCCTTCATTCGTCCTCACTGGCTGAAGGATCTGGTCAAGCGCTGCTATATTTCCCATGCCAGAGCTTGCTTTGCCAGCGGACATTATGCGGAAAAATACTTCCTGCATTATGGTGCGAAGAAGGAAAATATTTATTTTCATCCTTTTACTTCTCTGGAAGAAGGGGATATTCTGAGTGCTCCCGTGGCGGAGAAAGAGAAACAAGACATCCGTCTGGCACTGGGGCTTGGGGTAAAGCCTATGGTGCTGTTTATCGGCCAGTTTATTCCCAGAAAAGGCATCGACATTCTGCTGGAGGCCTGGGCGCGCAAAGCTGCCGACGGTCAGCTGGTGCTGATCGGCGGCGGAGATCTGGAAGAGGCTTATCGAACCCAGATAGAAAAACTGGGATTGACCGATGTGCAGATCAGAGGTTTTCTCCCCAAGGAGCAGGTATTCCAGTACTATAAGGCGGCGGATCTCTTTGTTCTGCCGACCAGGGAGGACATCTGGGGATTAGTCATCAATGAGGCTATGGCCTGCGGTCTGCCGGTGATCTCCACAGATCGCTGTATTGCAGCCTGCGAGCTGATTGAGAATGAAAGAAACGGGTTTGTCGTTAAAACGGAAAGTGTCGGGGAGCTGACCGCTGCCCTGGACCGCCTGCTCAGTGCCTCTGACCTGCGCAGCAGAATATCGGAAAATAATCTGCAAAAAATTCGGCCTTATACGCTTGACAATGTAGTAAAAAAACACAGAGAGGTGATCGACCGCCTATGATTCATGTTGTGACGGCGGCTCACAACCGCTGCAAAATCACCGAAAAATTTGTCGCTAGCCTGTGCAGGCAGACCTATAAGGATATTCATCTGATCTTTGTGGATGACGGCTCCACAGACGGGACGTCACAGATGGTAATGGATCATTTGCCGGAGAGCACCATTATCCGGGGAGACGGCAATCTCTGGTGGGCCGGCGCTCTGCAGAAAGCCTATGAGTGGGTACGGGAGCATGCCGCCGATGAGGATGGGGTGCTGATTACCAATGACGATACGGAATACCCTTCGGATTATATTGAGAAGGGGATCGGTCTTCTGGAAAAGTATCCCGGGACGATGATTGCCGGCTGCGGCTATGGAATGAGAGAATGCAGGCATTTGGACGGAATATTTAACCATTCATTCCGGGATGGGACGGGCTATCTGCTGCCTCCGGACAGCGAGGGCAACTGCGCGTCGACTCGGAGCTTATTTCTGACAGTGGAGATCTGGAAAAAGACCGGTGGCATGCACCCGAAGCTCTTGCCCCAGTATTTTTCTGATTTTGAATTTACGATTCGCGCCTGGCGCAAAGGCGTGAAGATTCGATGCTCGTCTGAACTTACCTACTCCTTCGATGAAGGAGCCACAGGAGATAATCAGTATGAAGGGCTGACAACGCGCAAGCTTTTCGGCAAAAGATCCGGCTGCAATCCGGTCTACCGGCTGGCTTTTATCTGTTTATCTACTCCGCCCCGGTATCTGCCGGTGCATCTGTGGAGTCAGCTGATCAGATATCTGAAGAAGGCGGGGGTGTTTTTGCACATCCTCAGACAGAAATAGCAGGAGAACTATGGCACCTTATTTATTGACACTCAGCGTGATCATTTTGCTGGGCTTTGGCATTGAACTGACAAAACAGAATCACTGGGAAGGGCAGCTGGCTATAGGGAAAAGACTGTATCCGGTTTCTTTGAATGCGATATTCTGGGTTTTGATTCTTGTTGTCTTTGTCGCTTTTGGAGGTCTGCGCTACCGGGTGGGGACCGACTTTGATTCCTACTATACGATATTTGAAAATATTAATGAGGACTGGTATATTCAGCTGTACGACGGAACGGAACGAGGCTATGTATGGCTGAACCGTATCGTATCTCTGTATACGGATGATCCTCAGTGGATCATGTTTATCACCAACGGATTTATTAGCCTTCTCGGCGTGCGCTGCATTCAAAAATTTTCTCGTTTTGTGCCGTTTAGCCTGTATATCTTTTTTACGACGATCTATATACAAAGTTTTAACTTGATCCGCCAGGGGATGGCCTGCGCGCTGATTTTTATCGCCTTTGGCTATGCCAGGGAGAGACGGTTTATCATTGCCTATGCTCTGATCTTAGCTGCCTCATTATTTCATCGGACTTCTCTGGTTGTCATTCCCATTATGCTGCTTATGCAGATCCCCTTTCATCAGATCTGGTATTTTATTTACTTTGCCGTCTGCAGTCTGGCCTTTTTGCTGCGCGGGCAGATCAATGATCTGCTGCTGCGCATTTATCCCAGTGCGGCCGCTACCTCATCTTCTTACTTATATGAGGAATTTTCGCCGGTCCAGGTGGTTTTGTGTCTGATCTACATGATACTGGCATTGAAGTATTATCGAAAACTTCTGGCGCGCAACAAAGGAAATATTTTATATATCAACTTCAGCGTGCTTCTTTTGGGCGCATATACCTGTTTTTACTGGGTTCCTATGTGGGGGAGACTGCAGCTGTATTTTATAGGCTTTTATGCGCTGATCGTGCCGGAGATACTGGCATGTGAGGAAAACCGTCTGATACGGGTGCTGTACTACGCAGTGATCTGGGGAATTCTCCTGTTCTTCTTTATTGCCCCGGTATTGACCGGAGGAAGCTGGGGATGGCCCTATCAGACCATATGGTCGAGGTAGAAGAAAAAAACAGGAGGAGAGCATGATGAATTATGTGTACCCGAAGCTCTCGGACCACGATTTTGGTATAGTAAGGCTGGGAGGAGCCGGCCTTGGCAATATAATGTTTGCCTGGGCAAGAGCAGCGGTATTTGCCAGGGATTATGAATGCCAGGTGATCTGGCCCACCTGGCCCAGCATAAAAATAGGGCCGTATTTGCGCAGAGAGTCGGACAAGCGTTTCTATGGGGATTTGTTTCGCAGCGACGGCAGCTCGATCACCGGCTGGAAAAAACTGTGGCTGCTTATCACCCGCAAGAGGATTGGTGAGGCGCAGAAAGAGACCATCGGGCAGAGAAAAGAGACGATTGTCGAATTTGCGGGGTTTGACGGGTGCTTTGAAGAGATTTTGTATGAGTATGAGTATGTGCGGGATCTGATTGTCCGCAATCTTCATCCGAAAAATCGCCTGCCCCTTTCGCAGGATTTCAGCAGAGCCATAGGACTTCATGTGCGCCTGGGTGACTTTAGCCGTGTGTCGGCCGATGAGGCGGCTTCAGGGCGTCATGACAGCGCCCTGCCGGTAGAGTGGTATGCTGGAATAGTGGAACAGGTGCGAAAAGCGGCCGGCTGGCAGGTACCCGCAATCGTGTTCTCTGACGGTACAGACGAGGAACTCGCCCCGCTTCTGACGCTGCCGGGGGTGGAGCGCAAAACTTACGGGACCGGTATTGGGGATATACTGGGATTGAGCCGATTTCCCCTGCTGATCGCTTCCGGCTCTTCTTTTTCCATGTGGGCGAGATATCTGGGGCGGGCCAACTGTATTTGTTATCCAAACCAGATCAAACAGAAAATTTTGACGCCGCAGGAAGAGCAGTTCGAGATTGAAACTTTCGGAGAACTTCCGGAGGAAGTACAGGCAAAGATCAGACAGCTCTATGAGACAGATGAATGAGGAGGAAATCTAATGAAGAAAATCCTGACGGCTATCGCGGCCATTCCCGACCGGCTGTACAACTTTTTTGTGCTGCGATACCGGAAAATTCGCGCAGGGGTCGGGCTGACCATACATGGGCGTCTGCGGGTCTACGGCCATGGGACTATTGTCATCGGGAATGATGTGATGATCAATTCCGGACGTTCATCCAACCCCATAGGCGGGGATGCTGTCACGGTCTTGTCCCTGAAAAATACGGCGGAATTGATTATCGGCGACCGGGTGGGTATATCCAACGCGGCGATTGTCAGTCATCAGCGAATTGTGATTGGAAGCCGGACAATTATCGGCGGCGGAACGAAAATATACGATACGGATTTTCATTCCCTGGATTATCGGCAGAGAGGGGATTACGAAGGCGAGACGGTGACAACCCGGCCGGTAACCATAGGGGAGGACGTCTTTATCGGCGCACACTGCATTATCCTGAAGGGTGTGACTATAGGCGATCGAAGTATTGTGGGAGCGGGGGCGGTAGTGACCAAGGATATCCCTGCCGATCAGGTCTGGGCGGGTAATCCGGCCAGAAGAATTCGCTGAGGCATGCGATAAGGTTGCATTATTTGGCGAAAATAGTTATGATAGAGAATGACAATGGACAGGCTGGTGAAGGGAAAGATGTTGCGAGTATTGTGGGTCAGCAATTTTATATTGCCGGATATCGCCCGGGCGATGAACCTGGGGGAGGTCTACAGTGTGGGCGGCTGGATGGTAGGCATGTGGGATGCCCTGGGAAAAGAAAAGGATATTCAGCGCGCTATCTGCTTTCCTCTGTATGACCGGGAAAAGCTGGTCAGAGGAGAGGCGGATGGGAGCCGTTTCTATGGTTTTGCGCAAAAAGAACGTGTCTGTCTGTCCTATGTACCGGCAGTGGAGGAGCAGCTCCGAGAGATCATCAGAGATTTTCAGCCGGATATCGTTCATATTTTCGGTACGGAGTACATGCACGCTTTGGCAGCCGTGCGGGCTTTTGCCTGCCCGCAGAAAACGGTGATCGGGATTCAGGGGATGGTTTCGGTCTATGCCAGACATTTCATGGCGGATGTACCTCGCTGGGTACAGACAGGACGGACCTTCCGGGATATGTTGACCCGCGATAATCTGCTTCGCCAGAGAGAGAGTTTCTATCGCAGAGCAGTCTTTGAGCGGGAGGCGATAAGCGGAGTACAGCACATTATCGGCAGGACTGACTGGGACAGAGCCTGCACGCAACAGATCAATCCCCGCGCCAAGTATCATTTCTGCAATGAGACACTGCGGAAGAGCTTTTATGAACATCAATGGAGTCTGGAGACATGCGAGCGACACAGTATTTTTGTCAGTCAGGGCAGCTATCCGATCAAAGGACTCCACTATGTGCTGGAGGCTATGCCTGCAATCCTGGCGAGGTATCCGGACACCAGAGTCTATGTGGCAGGGGGCGATATCACCAGAAGAAAAACGCTGTCAGATCGTCTTCGTCAAAGCTCCTACGGCAGGTATCTCTGCCGGCTGATGGAGGAGAACGAGCTGACGGATCATGTGGTTTTCACCGGCTTTCTGGATGAAGAAAAAATGTGTGAACGTTTTCTGCGGTCCCATGTGTTTGTCTCTCCGTCATCTATCGAAAATTCGCCGAACTCCGTGGGAGAGGCGATGCTTTTAGGGATGCCGGTGGTGTCTTCCGATGTGGGGGGAGTGAAAAATATGCTGCGCCACGGCACGGAGGGATATCTGTATCAGGCAGACGCGCCTTATATGCTGGCGTACTATGTGAACCAAATTTTTGCTCAGGATGAGCTGGCGTCCAGACTGGGACGTCAGGCAGCGATTCACGCGGCAGATACCCATGACAGGGAGAAAAACAGCCGCCGTTTGATGGAGATCTACAGGGAGATTGGAGACAGCAACTATGTACCCGAGTAAAATTGATGTAGCTGTTCTGTGTGTTTTTTTCATTCGCCCGGATACCTTTGCCAAGGTCTTTGAGCAGGTGAGACTGGCCAGACCAAGCAAACTGTTTCTGTATCAGGATGGTCCCCGTGACGGCAGACCGCAAGACAGCGAAAAAATTGCGGCCTGCCGGAAAATCGCGGAAGAGGGGATTGACTGGGAGTGCGAAGTGTATCGCAACTATCAGGAGAAAAATGTAGGCTGTGACCCCTCTATGTACAATGCCATCACCTGGATGTTTTCTCATGTGGACAAGGGGATTATTCTGGAGGATGATATAGTGGCCTCGCAGAGTTTCTTTCCTTTCTGCAAGGAGCTGCTGGACTATTATGAGCATGACAATCGCGTTTTTACCATTGCCGGAATGAATCATCTGGACGTATACGGACCTGAAAATGCGGACTATTTTTTCTCGCGGCGTTCGGCAATCTGGGGTTGGGCGACATGGAAGCGCTGCATTGACATGTTTGACACAGAGTACAGTTTTCTGAAGGATGACTATACGATAAAGGCCATGCGCCCTCAGATTGAGGCACTGGACGAAAAAATACGCATGTGCCAGTGGCATCAATCCACCGGCATCCGCTTCTTTGAGACGATTATCTGGAATACGAAGAGCACACAGAATATGCTGGACATTGTTCCGGTGAAAAATCTGACGTCCAACATCGGCGTGGGAGCGGGCGGAACCCATGGGGCGGGCTCCATGGATGTAGTGCCTAAAGGGCTGCGGCAGGTTTACTATAAACAAACCTACGAATATGATTTTCCGCTGCGCCATCCCAGGCATATGGTGCCGGACGTATATTATACCAAACGTTTCTGCAGAATACTCAGCGAAGGGCATCCTCTGGTGAAAGCTTGGCGGAGTATAGAGGGCGGTTTCAGGAGCTTTTACTGTGCTTCCGGAGAGGAGCGGCGGGCGAAGCTGAGACGGCTTCCCCGAACGATACTTCATGTGCTGCATATTGCCAGAGGATAGGTGAGGACGGGAAAATGAAAGGAATCGTGCGATACGGCCGGTATTATTTTGCGGAAGGTGTCCGCCATCTGCTAAAACGGCCTAAAAAAACGGTGTATAACAACACCTCCTATCTGGATGATCTGCATGCCAATCGATATCTGGCCGAGCATATTCGCTCGGGAGAGCCGTTTATGGCAGGTCGTTTTGGCAGCGGGGAGATGCGGGCTTTCCGCCGAACATTGGAGGTACGGTTTGGCCTCAGAAAAGATATCCCGGAGGAGACGCTGGACTCTCTGTGCATCAACGCCGGCTTTTTTCCGCGGGACCGCGAGAAGATTATGCGGTTTGGCGAATTGATGGAGGGGTCCTGCCGTCAGGTGGATCTGATTGCCACCTGGCAGGGGCTGGTCATGGAAGACTATGTCTATGACACTTATCTGCCGGATGCGGTACAGTGCTTTCTGTCGGGCCTGGAACCTTTTTTTGTTGATGAGCCGTGGACGGAGGCCCTGAAGGGGCGCCGTGTGCTGGTGATTCATCCCTTTGAAGACACGATCCGAAGCCAGTATTTGAATCATCGCAGTCAGCTCTTTGCCGATCCGCGTATCCTGCCGGAATTTGAGCTTCTGACACTCAAGGCGGTGCAGACTATCGGCGGACAGCCGGATGAGCGGTTCGCGGACTGGTTTGCAGCTCTGGATTACATGACGGACAAGGCCCTTGAGCAAAAATTTGATGTGGCGATCATTGGATGCGGAGCATACGGCTTCCCTCTGGCCGCCAGAATCAAGGCAGCCGGTCGTCAGGCCGTGCATATGGGCGGGGCATCTCAGCTGCTGTTTGGTATTCGGGGAAATCGCTGGGAACAGAGAGAGGACTATCAGAAACTGATGAATGATGTCTGGTGCCGGCCGGGGGATGCAGAGCGGCCGTCGGCTGCAGACCAAATTGAAGGGAGCTGCTACTGGTAATGGATACGACAGAGAAAGGACATTATATGGAAGCAGAAACAGAAAAGGATGAAAGAAAGAAAAAGCACAGTGCTCGCCTTGGAAGATGGAAAGTGGTACTGTGCGGTATCGTGATTTTGTGCCTGCTGACAGCCACAGTGATATTGGGAATTCGCGTATCCGCGCTGGAGCGCAGCGTGAAAAGGCAGGAACAGACTGTGAGCGAGCTGAGCGGCCTGGGGTCGGCGGATTTCAGCGTCAGCTGGGCCGGCAAAACCTGGTGCAGCTATGGGGACAGTATAACCGGCTATAACGTGTGGCAGCCCTATGTGACCGAGTATTTTGGGTTTTCTGAGCATTATCTGCGAGGCGTGGGGAGCGCTACCTTTGTGCAGAGCGATCTGATCTGGTACGCCAATGAGGATGGCAGCCTCAACAGTCAGCCGGGGATTGCCGGTGTGACGGAGGCACCCAGCGGCACCCATGAGGTAGAAGGGTATCTGTGCAGCGATGAGCGAATTCAGACGGTGCCCGCTGATGTGGATCTGGTGGTTATCATGGCGGGAACAAATGACGCGGGGCCTTCCATCAGCGCTCCTTTGGGCGATTTGTCCTATCCTTTTGACGAGACGACCTTTATGGGAGCAGTAGCGTCCACCGTTGTCAAAATGCAGGAGCACTGCCCGGATGCGGTTATTGTTCTGGCCTCTCCCTTCAGTGGGAGGGGATATGAGGAGGAAGGACAATCGAAAGAGGAAATGCGTCAGAATCAGACGGAACCGGTTTATAATGACCTGGGGCTGACGACCTATGACTATGCCAAGGCCATTGAACAGGTTGCGGAATATTTGAGTATTCCTTATATTGATGTCTTCGAGAGCTGCGGAGTGAACCAGTTCAATCGTTATGAGTATCTGGAAGACTTGGTCCATCCCACCGAAGAAGGTGGTAAGGCCATCGCCCGCGTAATGATCGGGAGGCTGAAAGAAATCGCTCCGATCGACTAATTTGGAGGGTGAGAAGCATGGGACTGAAAACAGTGGTCAAAAAACATTGGGCGAGAATGCATGATGAGCCGGAGAAGTACCGATGGATTTTTAATCTATACAATCATACTGTCGGCAGAAATAAAATCCGCGGCAAAAAAGGAAACGGACTGGACATCTGCTGCGCCAAAATGGACCGGACGCAGATCTATTTTGCCGGAACCGGCAATGAGGTGATTGTTGAGCAGGGGGCGCAGATTCAAAACTGCGTATTTCGGATTATGGGGAATCATAACCGTATCTTTGTGGGAAGAGATGCTACCCTCATCTGTGTGGAATTGTGGATTTCCAAAGACAAAAACCAAATTTCTCTGGGCGCGGGCACCGCGGTCATTGGAAAACCGGAGTATCCTACGCACTTGGCTGCCATCGAAGGAACGGAGATCTCGGTAGGAAAGGACTGCATGATTTCTGCTTCCGTTGAAATTCGAACGGCAGACGGACACTCCATTGTAGATCTGGAGGGAAAGAGAGTAAATCCCTCACAGTCCGTACACATCGGCGATCATGTCTGGATGGGGACAGGCGTCGTCTGCACCAAGGGCGTGGAAATCACCGATCACTGCATTGTGGGAACACGAAGTGTGGTGACCAAGTCGATCACAGAGAGATATTGTGCCGTGGGCGGCAATCCGGCTCGGGTCCTGCGAGAGGGGCTGGATTGGCGCAGGGAGCTTATGGAAGTCACGAACGATTGAGGATTATTATGAGTGCTATACAAGGAAAATCAACGGAATGGAAGAAGTGGCTTTTCTGCGCGGCGACAGCCGGGCTGTTTCTGACAATTTGCACGAAAAGTTCTTTTCTGTATCCCCTCAATGATTGGGTTGACGCCAATATCTATTTTACTATGGGCAAGGCCATGATGAATGGCCGTGTGCTGTACAGAGATATCTATGATCACAAGGGGCCGCTTCTGTATCTGATTCACGGACTGGCCAGCCTGATCTCGTATCGGACGTTCTTTGGCGTGTATTTGATCGAAATCGTTGCTTTTACTGCCTTTCTGCGGGCAGGATGGAAACTGATGGAGTTATTGTGCGGCAGGACGGCGGTCTGGGGCGTGCCGGTGCTCGCTGCTCTGATTTTGACGTCCAACAGCTTTTGTCATGGAGACAGCGCGGAGGAGCTGTGCCTCCCGCTGATGATGTGGTCCCTCTATGTCTCTGTGCGGTATATGAAGGAAGAATATCCGGCACCCATGGGCTATGGAACGCTGTTTGTCAATGGTGTGCTGGCCGGCTGTATTTTGTGGATTAAATACACTATGCTGGGTTTCCATTTTGCCTGGATGATGATGATTTTCTTCTCCTGCCTGCTTCGCCGGGATTTTAAGAGGAGTATTGTCAGCTGTCTGGTCTTTTTGGGCGGCATGTTTGCAACAGCTGTTCCCTGGCTGATTTATTTCGGCGTTAATGGAGCGCTGGGGGACTTGTGGCGGGGCTATGTGTACGACAATATATTTTTGTATGGAGACAGCGATCCGGTCAGCGCATTTGCCGTAATTAAATCGATGGTCAAAAATGTGCTGGACGCTTTCCTTGCCAATTGGAAATATTCACCCTTTATCGTCGGCGGAGTTCTGTGGTTTCTTATCTCCCGGAAGCAAAAGGCATTGGAAAAATGGAATCTAGCAGCAATTATTGTCTTTACCACCCTGGGAATTTGCTGGGGAGTGGTGCAGTGGCAGCCTTATTATGCGCTGGTGTTCTCTCTGTTTGCCTCTTTTGGCGTGGCAGCGCTTCTTCTGCTGCTGGTGAGACTGAGAATCCCTCTGAAGACAGAGGGCAGAAGGCGCTCGGTGGCCCTGACCGCCATGCTGGCAGTGGGTGTGGTTTTCTGTTATCTGACTGGAAACTATACGGACCAGATTGGGCGTGATAAGGATACGCTGGTGCAGTATCAGTTTGCCTCTATTGTGAAGGAGACGGAGAATGCAACTCTGCTCAATTACGGTTTCCTGGACGGAGGATTTTATACTGCCTGCGGAATCACCCCTCAGTTTACCTATTTTACAACGGCTAACATTATGCTGCCGGCGCTGTATGAGGAGCAGGAGAACATTGTGATGAATGGGCTGGTGGACTATGTGGTCACCAGAGGGTTTGAACTGGAGGGAGATCAGCTGCGCCATTATGCGGAGGTCGCCTCTCAGGAATCGGATTATGAAGGGATTTTGTACACATATCACTTATATAAGAGGAGATAAGAGGAATGAGGATGCTATCGATCGTGATTCCGACTTACAATGAGTCCAAGAATGTAGGCAGACTGTTAGGGCAGCTCAGTGCAGCCCTGGAAGGAATACCCTGTGAATTTATCTTTGTGGATGACAGTACGGACGACACACCTCAGGTGATCACTGGATTGATGCAGGAGTATTCGTCGGTGCGTCTGGAGCATCGGACAACAGAAAAGGGGCTGTCGTCTGCCGTATTGAAGGGATTTCAGATGGCGGGAGGAGACTACCTGGCGGTGATGGACGCAGATCTGCAGCATCCGCCTAAAGTCCTTCGCACAATGTATGAAGTGATGGAGGACGGAGGGTACGATATCTGTATTCCCAGCCGTTTTATTCCCGGAGGCAGCGACGGCGGATTGAATCTGTATCGCAAGACCGTGTCTGGAGTGGCGCGCTATATCGGAAAGATTATGCTTCCCTGCCTGCGCCGTCTGTCAGACCCTACCAGCGGCCTTTTTATGTTCAAGCGGCAGGTAATCGCAGCAGGAGGAATGAAGCCGATTGGATGGAAAATTATGGTAGAAGTTCTGGCTATGGGAAACTATGAAACTGTAGTGGAGATTCCCTATGCCTTCCAGGATCGTGATTTGGGCGAATCCAAGCTGTCGATGAAAGTGACACTGGAGTACCTGCAGCAGCTGGCTGGTCTGCTGTCGCGGGCAACGAAGAGAAAAAGCGCGTCGGTGATACGGCTGTCAACCAGTCAGATAAAAGATATTGAGGTGAAAAAAAATTGGAACGGACAGGAGAGAAGAGACAGATAACCTTGTATCTGCTGCTGGCGCCGGTTGTCTGCTTTTTCATGGCGCTGGCCGCTTATCTGCTTCATGCAGATGGTCTGGCCAATCGGTGCAGTGAACTGACTTTTGTCGTGTGGCTGGCTGTATCTGTGTATCTGGGGCTGGGGAAGAGAGACAGCCTGGTGAGACAGGACAGAAAAGGGATGCTGGTGCTTTCCTTGATACTAGCACTGTTCTGGGACAGTACTTTTCTTGCACCGGGAGAAGTGACAGGAGGAACGGTATACCGAATTATAGGGACTGTGTGTCTGAATATGGCGGCTGCCGCATGGATTGCAGGAGTGTGTGCCGATGGGCGGCTTCTTTTTGGCAGCAGGTCAGTTAAGCGGGAAAATGCCTTGATGGCGTTAGCGCTTGCGGTGATCATTATTCTTTTGTCGTGGGAGACTTTGGATGACTGGTATCGCTGGGACAGCTACTATTACATGACGCAGATTGAAAATGCCAACAAGGCTAACTTTACGCTCAGCCTGCTGCAGGAATTAAATCTGGTAAACCATCTGAGCAGTGTTTACTCGATACTGGTGCTGACTGTCAGCCGAATTGCGGGAAGTATCCCTCTGGGGGCTCGCCTGACTAACTGGTTCCTGGCCTGGTGGGCCGGACTTTGTTTCTACCGTATTCTGAGAAAAGCTTTGCCGGATAAAAGGGCGGGATATGCGGTGATGTGTACGCTTGCTTTCACTTGCTCGCCGTGGCTTTTGGGTCTGATCGGAGAGGTAAGCCTTGACTACGCCGGCTTCTGTGCGCTTACGGCTCTTTTCTGGTATCTGTATGATGGACAGACTATCCTTTCGGCTCTGTGTGCGGCGCTTCTGGTATTTTCCAAAGAGCCCGGAGTGGTGGTGTGTGCGGCGATGGCGCTGTACGTGTGGGTTAGGGCTATAATAGAAGAGATAAGAGCACAGAGAAAAGCCCTGGGATTTCGAAAAATGATTCATGCAGCCTGGACAGCTGTCTGGAGCGGGAAAGTATTGGCTTTGGGTATCCCCGTGGTTTTGTGGCTTGTGCAGTATCTGCGTCTGAGCCACTGGGGGGAGACCGATTCTTCCCATTATTTCGGCTTTAACAGCGGTTTTCTGCGGCAGAAAATTCCTACGGCGCTGACGCTTAATTTTAACTGGATATTTTTGTTCGTGATCGCTGCCTCAGCAGTTTTGATTCGTAGGAGGAGAAAAAAACAATCGAAGGCAGCGCGAAATCGGGTCATTCCAGAGAACCTTATGCCCATGGCAGCGGGGACCCTGGCATTCTTGCTGTTTAACATCGCTTTTGTTACCTTCAATCATGCCAGATATAATCTGCTAATGATTCCTGGTCTGTATCTGACAGCATTTCTTTGCTATGGGGCAATAATCCGGGGCTCTGAGCACCGAATTGGCGCTCTGCTGCCGGGAGCTTTGGCGTTGACTTTGCTGGTTCAGACATTTTGGCAGATTGATCCGGTGAGCAAAGCGGTGGAGCGCAGTGTGGATATCGGCTCGACTGCCCTGATTTCCACTAACTGGAATGATGCCACTAACAATTTCGGTGATTCCGTGGTGACTAACCGCCAGTATACTTATTTTGATGATGCGTTTGATCTGGCTCTGGAGGAGATCGATTATCAGGAGGGGATGGCCCTGGTACTGCCGGGCTGCTTTAATATTTTCCAGGGACTTGAGCCGGAATATATATACTACGGTATGCTGGGCAATTATTCGATGAAGGATATAGACATTTATTGGGACAGAATAAATGGGCGCAGAAGCCTGGAGAGCGGAGAACTGCTGCGGATCTATGTGATGACCGAAGAATTTGTTTCCCAGGATGTGCCCGAAAGGCTGTATTACATCGCCGTTCCCTGGTACGAAGAAGATACAGAACTTTTAGCGCGCTACGAAAAGATCGATGAGCACCGAGTGTCTTACCGAGGCTGGGAAATTACGATATATGAATTGGGGGATAAAAAGGCATGACGCAAATAGCAGTATTGATCCCGTGTTACAATGAGAGTCTGACAGTAGCCAAGGTGGTGCAGGATTATCGAGAAGCGCTGCCGGAGGCGGAGATTTATGTGTATGACAACAATTCGACGGATCATACCGATGAGATTGCTCGGCAGGCAGGAGCTATTGTGCGGTATGAACACAAACAGGGAAAGGGAAATGTGATCCGTTCCATGTTTCAGGATATCGATGCCCAGTGTTATCTGATCATCGATGGCGATGACACCTATCCGGCGGAAAATGCCAGAGAAATGGTGGATTATGTGCTGAAGGACGGTGTGGATATGGTCATCGGAGACAGGCTCTCCTCGACCTATTTTGAAGAAAATAAGAGGCCCTTTCATAATTTCGGCAACCGTATTGTCCGCGGCTTGATCAACCGGCTGTTTAAAAGCAATGTGCGGGATATCATGACGGGATATCGGGCTTTCAGCTATCGTTTTGTCAAATCCTTCCCTGTGCTTTCTAAAGGATTTGAGATTGAGACGGAGATGACTATCCATGCTTTGGACAAAAACCTGAACTTGAAGGAGATACCGGTGAGGTATCGGGATCGGCCGGAGGGAAGTGTATCCAAGCTCAATACAGTCAGCGATGGTATGCGGGTGCTGGGTACGATCGCTTCGCTGTTTAAAGATTACCGTCCATTTGCCTTCTTTACCTGTGTGATGGGAGTGCTGGAGGTGATTGCCCTGTGCTTCTTCCTGCCGGTATTCGCAGAGTATCTCCAGACCGGTCTGGTGGAGCGTTTCCCCACGTTGTTTGTGGCCTGCATCATCGGTCTTTTGGGAATGTTAATGTGGGTGTGCGGTGTTATTCTGAGTGTGATCACCAAAAAGCACCGGCAGTTGTTTGAATTATATCTGGTAATGCTGAAAAGGGAGGGAAGCAAAAAGTGAAGCGTGCGGTAAGGTATATTCTTGCACTGCTGATTACGTCTCTGTGTTTTTACTACTGGGAATATTTAATTGAAGTAACACAGACCGTCGATTTCACGAATAATATTATATTGCTGCCTTTGGCAGTGGGGATTTTTTGTCTGGTCAACAAAAGCCTGCAGAAAGATCGGAAATATTACCGCTATGTGATGCCGCTAGGCCTGTTTTGCGGTTTCGCCCTTGTCCTGGGAACTCAGCTCACACGGATGTACAGAAGTGTGGAGATGACGAGCACTCAGACGGTGGTTACTATTTTGAGCACGGCAGAGGTTCGCATGCAGCACCTGAATTTTCACTCGATTTCCCTGTGGATGGCCTGTCTCACCTATTCTGTGCTGTTCGGAACACTGTTCGGACGGCTGTTTGCCTGGCTGGACAAAAAGAATGCCGCTGCAGCGGAGACAGCATTTCCCGGATGGCTGAAACGCTTGATGGATGGCAAGCATTTTCACTGGGTCAGTCAGGCTTTTATGCTGGTATCCTGGCTCCCGGTTTGGCTGGCCTCCTATCCAGGTTTTTTCTGCTATGATGTGGGCATACAGTATGATATGTTCGTGAGCGGAACAGTGGACCGGCATCATCCTGTCCTTCATACCTGGCTCATCGGCTTGTTTCTGACCACTTCGGAGAAACTTACCGGTTCTGCCAATCCGGGGATTGCCGTGCTGACATGGGTGCAGATGATCTTTCTGTCCGCTGTCTTCTCCTATGTATTGTGGTATATGAAAAAGTCCGGGGCAAAGCGTCTGGCTGTACTGGGAGGTCTGCTTGTCTTCTCATTCCTTCCGACGATACAGATCTATGTGGGATGTACCACCAAGGATCTGATCTACACCGGCTTTTTCATGCTGCTGATCATCAAGATGATTCAATGGATCCGGGAACCGGAGACGTATTGGAAACCCTTGCACAGAAAAATCCAGTTGGGTGTGATTCTATTCTTCTGCATGGCCTTCCGCAACAATGCTCTGTACATTGTAATTGTCTTTATGGCACTGGCGCTCATTTGGCTGAAGGTGCGAAGAAAAATGTTTTATGCGATTGCCGCAAGTGCTGTCGTCTGTTATCTGCTGTTCAACGGGCCTTTCCTCAATGCTCTGGGAGTAGGATCAGGCAATGTGCGGGAAATGCTTTCGGTGCCTATTCAGCAGCTGGGGAGAGTGTATATTCAGAATACCGAGACCTACAGCGAAGAGGATCTGGAGCTCATGTTCCGGGCGATTCCTAAAACTTCGTGGGATTGCTATCAGCCTAAGACGGCGGATGCAATAAAAAACGATCTGGATCAGGCGTTTTTCGAAGAGAATAAGTGGGAGCTGTTTAAACTGTGGGCCAGTACCGGCTTGGAAAATCCAGGGCTGTATTTGGAGGCATTTTTGCTGCTGACAGTGGATTCCTGGTGCCCTAATTCTATCCTGGACGGACATGTGGGATATTTTTATGATCGAGAAGCGGTGCAGTCCTGCTACTATACGCCTCAGGTAGATGAACCGGGGGTGCTGGAGAGCAAGATTCCTTGGCTCTATGATAAAATCGTAGATATCGGCTACCATATTTCCTTCCAAAACGTACCGGTGTTATCCATGGTATTTTCGGTGGGAGCTATGCTCTGGCTGTATTTGACCGTATTGGCCTATACCATCTATCGCCGTCAGAGACAGTTCTGGCTGCCGCTTTTGCTTGTGGGTTTGTACTATTGCACCCATTTGCTGGGGCCTATGGTACTGGTTCGCTATCATCTGATTTTGTTCTTCATGATTCCCGTATATTTTTGGATGCTGTCTGCGGGGCAAAAAGCAGATACAATAAAAGGGGAAGAACGAACAGAATAGGAAGCATATACCGTACCAGGGCAATAGGGCCGAGAAGCATGGTGCCCCACAGGCCGATCAGAGGCATCAGTGGAGGAATCAGACTGTAAATATGCCTTCGAATCAGCCAGGCGATGGTAATAAACAAAAGCCAGATGTATAGTACCGGATTTAATAAAATGGATAGAACAGGAATGTCTTTATACTGCTCCTGCGCAAAGAATTTTGTATATGTCTGCTCTAGGGAGGGAAATTTGCTGTTGCGATGAATGTCTGGGATCAAACCATACATATCTTTTACCGATAATTCCAGATATCCGCCAAAATCATAGCCGGGATACCAGTTGCCATAGCTGGAACACAGGAAGGCGTCGACATAGGTACCTGGATATTTTTGAAGGAAGTAAAGCCATGTGTGAATAAAAAGTTTGGTATTTTCAAAGAAGGCATCTTCCTTGAAGCCATCCTTGACAGGGTCGGAAAGGGTAGGATTATACAGGGGCAACTTTTCTTCGTCGATGAAAACATACATACTCTCATATTCCTCGTGAGTCAGCTCATCATCATGCATTGCTGCGACCCGTGCGAATTGCTGGATGGGAATGCTGAGCATTTCGGCGACACTGCCTTTTTGCGGATGAAGGACTGCATTGAGAGCGGCGTTGGTGCCCGCAAAAATCCCCATGGCAGCTAGGGTACAGATCAAAATACGAAGTCTCCGTCCTTTGGGGATCAGCAGGAAAAAGGGGAAGGAGAAAACGAGAATATATATGCCGTTGTTGCGAAACAGGCAGGTAAAGGCAGCTGACAGGACATAGAGAAAAAGCAGGCGCATGTTTTTCTGTGGGTGACGGACGAGCTCTGTCAGAAGAAAGATTGTGAGGAGCAGAAAGCCGGCGAAGAGAGTGTCCTTTGTTGCGCTGACAGCAAAAAGTGAGCAGATCGGGCACAGAGCAAAAAAAAGTGTTGAGAAAACAAAGATCCAAAAGGGCGCTCTCCATTTCAACAGGAAATAAAGACAGGCAGAAAGAAGAATGCTCAGGAGAAGCATCTGCGCACAGGTATAAAGAGCAATGCCAAAGTTCCAGGAGACATGCTGCTCTCCCCATGAAACGAAAAGGCGCATGAAAAGCGTATGGATCAGCGGGTGATGAGTATTATATTCGCTGGCATAAAATTGCCAGGTCTGGTTGGGCGTATCGTAGGCGTAGATTCCTGGATAGAAGGCAAAAAAGATCGGCAGCCAACATAAAAGCAAGAGAAAGCACAGGGCAAGAGCACTATAAAAGGGATGCCGGTAAAGAGGAGCAGAAAAACGATGCTCTTTCCGGTCGGGATTAGAAAAATGGTGCCGACCGACTTTTTCCAGCAGCTGAAAACATAATTCAAGCGCAAAGGCAAAGGGAAGACTGATTCCAAGAATACATGCAGTGCGCATGATCCAGCTGCGCAGAGAATAATTGCATTGTCCGTAGAGAGAGATTTCACGGCCGAAAACCAGGAATAGAGAAAAGAGAAAACCGATCAAGATACATTCTCTGTGAGGAAGATGTTTTTTAATCTGTTGTATAAGAAAATTCATGGGACAGCCTCCTAATATGAGATAATAATAACATAGCATATGGAGGGGAAAAAGTCCAGATGGAGGGAGAAAGGAGAACAGGTGGAAAAAATAAAAAAATTGTCAAAGGCAGATGTGGCGGCGTTCGTATTTTTTCTTCTGTTCCTGCTGTATGGTTTTACTGCTTTTAACGATTATGGATTGTCAACCGATGAAGATATTGAGAGAACAACAGGGCTAATCAATATCAAGGAAATGTTTTCTTTGGAAGAACAGGTAGGTTCGGTTGATTTTGGGGCTTTGCCGGAACTTTCTCAGTGGCAGGATAGGTATTACGGTTCAGTAGCACAATATATTCCGCTGCTGATTGAGAGAATCTTCGGATTTCAGATGGAATATCATCAGATTTTTCAGATCCGGCACTTGTTCACTTTCTTGGTTTTTTGGCTGGCATGCATAAGTTTTTACCGACTGTGTGTTTTTCTCAAATTCCGCCGGGGAGAGGCCTTGCTGGGTGTTCTGTTTCTGGTGCTATCGCCGCGTATATTGGCGGATTCTTTTTACAATATTAAAGATTCCATATTTATGTCCGCGATGATTTTTCAGCTGTATGCCGGCCTGCGGTTCGTGGAGCGGCCATCCTGGCCGAGAGGGATTGTCCTGGCCGTCATCTGCGCAGTCTGTGTCAATGTGCGGGTCCTGGGGGCGGAGGTACTGGCGTTGTGTTTGGCGGCAGCAGCCATTCGGGGGTTCAGACAAAAAAGCTCAGGGAGAGCGATCGTTCTCTGCCTGGGTGTCGGCCTTCTCAGTATTGCCGTCTATATATTGATTACACCGGTGACTTGGGGGGGAATATGGGATGCTGTGGCCGGTATACTGGGAACATTTTCGGATTACAATTCCTGGACGGGGTACAATTATTACAGGGGAGAGGCGCTTCGTGCATGGGAGTTGCCTTGGCATTATATTCCGGTGTGGATTTTGACGACGACTCCCATTTTGTACCTGGCGCTGGCTCTTGCCGGAGCTGTGGGCGCAGTTAAAGATCTGATGCGAAGACATTTTACGGTGTACAAAGGCATAGTAGCTCTGTATGTGGTGATTCCTCTGCTGTATGCAATGGTGCGCAGACCTTCTCTGTACAATGGATGGCGTCACTTTTATTTCCTGTATCCGGGCATTATTCTGGCGGCATTATATGGATGGCGTCTGCTCTGGCAGTATCTGCCGGTGTTTAAGCGCGGGGAAAGAAAGCTGCAGGTGGGACAGGCGGCTATGGTGTGTGCGGCTGCTATCTCACTGGCCCTTACTGGCCGTTGGATTTTTGCCAATCATCCCTATGAATGCGTTTATTTCAATGTACTCTCCCGGGATTATGCCTCAGCCAATATGGAAAAGGATTACTGGAAAATGGCGCAGCAGAGCGCACTGGTCTGGATCGCCAGCAATGATCCCAGAGAGGAGATCACAGTCTATGGAGGCTCCGTGGATTATCTGCCGAATGGAGAGATGAAAGATCGGCTCCAGTATGTGCTCTGGGGGACGGCAGACTATGTCATCTATTCCAATGTGAGCGACGATGAAGGAGAGAGGTTTGACGGCTTGTACCTGGGGCAGCTCAGCGGGGATGAGGATTTTCTGTTTGACGGTTTTGAACTCTACGACGAGGTATATCGAATAGAGGCAGATGACATGTGCATCTGCCGGATATATAAAAGGACGCACAACCGGTTAGAAGGGGCCAGGCTGATTTACAGCGAGGGCCAGTGGCAGTATGATTTAAATGGAATCAACTGGAAGACAACGGATGATGGAGAGATGCTCTGCCTGGAAGGGACATTTGAGACGGCGCAGCCTTTTGATCGAATAGGGATACAGTCGGATAAAGCGTTGCTGCCGCTGCGTATCGAATTGTCATCTGACGGAGAGAACTGGACTTCTTATGACGGAGAGGCGTGGACGAAATTCGGCGACGCCAGGGCGCAGCTTAATATTGCCAGTGAGACGGCAGGCTTCATCCGCCTGTATTATGCAAAGGAGGATCTGCAGCTGTCAGAAGAAGCGCAGATTGATATTGGATTTTATTATGAGACAGACACACCTGCATTGTGGCGGGATCCGCCGGTCCATATAGCAGGGGTAGAAGCGTCTGCTCATTCGGAGTATCAGGGATTTGCGGTGGATGGAGATCCCGATACAAGATGGGACAGCGGTATGGCGCAACAGCCGGGACTGACTTTTGAAATTGAGATGGATCGGGAGTACAGTCTGGCTGGGATTACCCTGGATTACGGCGAATATGAAGACGATTATCCAAGATCACTGGGATTGTATGTGTCTTCAGACGGAAAACAGTGGGAGAGAGCAGAGCTGGCAGCAGGAGAGTTCGGCTACTATCAATGCGATGCGGAAAAGGTGAGATACCTGCGTCTGACTGTCGAGGGAGAAAGTACGTGGAACTGGTCGATCTGTGAGATTAAAATCTGGATTAAGAGCGAATAGCGTGATATAATGCAGATGTCAGACATAAAAATTATGGACAACATTAATGGAAAGCAGTAAGGAGACACTTATGAGTGAACAGATTTCCATCATTGTTCCTAGCTACAATGAGCAGGAGAGCCTGCCATATCTCTACCGGGCCCTTCAAAAAGAGGCGGAGGAGTTTCGGAAGCTGGATGTGGAATTTGAGATAATCTTTGTGGACGATGGTTCAAAAGACAATACATTGAAGCTGATTAAAGAGCTGGCAGAGCGGGATTCCCGGGTGCATTACCTGTCATTTTCGCGGAACTTCGGCAAGGAGGCGGCGATCTATGCGGGTCTTAAAAACTGCAGCGGTGACTATGCGGTATTGATGGATGCAGACCTGCAAGACCCGCCGGAATATCTGATGGAGATGTATCTGGCAATCCGGGATGAGGGCTATGACTCCGTGGCGACCCGCCGGGTGACCCGCAAGGGAGAGCCGGCGATACGCTCCTTTTTTGCTCGCTGTTTCTATCGCCTGATGAAACGAATATCCGATACGGACATGGTGGACGGAGCCAGAGACTACCGCCTGATGAAACGGAGTATGGTAGACGCCATTCTGTCCCTTCCTGAGTATAACCGTTTTACAAAGGGTATTTTTGGCTGGGTTGGGTTCCGGACCAAATGGATCGAATACGAAAATGTAGAGAGAGTGGCAGGGGAAACCAAATGGTCTTTCTGGGGGCTGTTCCGTTACTCTTTGGAGGGAATTATTGCTTTTTCCACCTTTCCGCTGGCCTTGGCTTCATGGATGGGAGTGCTTTTGTGTATTGTCGCAGCGGCGGCTATTGTGTTTATTGTGGTGCGAGCCGCCCTTTTTGGGGACCCTACTGCCGGCTGGCCATCGTTAGCTTGTATCATCATCTTTATCGGAGGGGTGCAGCTGCTGTGTATAGGCGTGCTGGGGCAGTATGTGTCCAAAACCTATCTGGAGACGAAGCGCCGGCCGCTCTACATTTGCCGGGAAACGAATATAGAAGCAAAACAGAAAAAAGATGATTAAAGCAGAACACAAATTTTATATAAAAAAGACTGTGGAGGCCGACAAAGAGAGACAAAGAGAATATATATACCTGGGAGGCTTGCTGGCAGCAGCAGGCCTTATTGTCTATGGATACCTGGTCTTGTCGGGAAAAGCGTTTATCTATATGGATGTAGGATCCGATACGCTGCATTCCTTCTATTCCATCTATTGCTGGGCAGTGGAACGGATCCGCAATATGGATTTTTCCCTGTGGTCCTTTGAGATTGGTACGGGAGGCAGCATTTTCAATTATGCCAGTGTGCTTCTGGATCCTTTTGCTCTCCCGGTGCTGCTTGCCGGAACTATAGGCGGAACAGGAGTAATCGCCGGGATACTGGTTTGGGTACAGCTGTTGAAAATATTTACTGCCGGATATGGCTGCCTTATATATTTGCGAAATTTTGCAGTGTCTTCCCGGGGACGCGTTCTGGCATCCTTCTGCTATGGGATGAATGGCTTTTTGATCCTTTGGGGACAACATTATTGGCTGGGGACGGCCTCCGTCTTTATTATTCTGGAGTTGATCTGGATTGAAAAAACATTGCGAGACGGACGGTTTCATCTGGCCTTTGTGCTGACTACGGCTTGGATGCTGATGCAAAGTCCCTATGTAGGATATATGACATTGCTATTTGCCGGAATATATGTACTGATTCGCTTGGGAATGATTCCCGAGCATTTGACAATCCGCAGATATCTGAGGGGAGTGTTCAGTATTTTGCTTCCTGTGCTTTTAGGAATGGCAGTATCAGCGGCAGTCTTTTTGCCCACCGCCTACCTGATTCTGAAGGTTTCCAGCCGACTGGAATCTGACGCAGGACTCATCCAGACTTTCTGGTCTTATCTGACTGCAGGCTACACAAAATCGGATTATGAGGCAATCGTGCTGAGACTTTTGTCCAATAATGCCCAGGGAATCGGCTCCCATTATGTGGCCTATCAAAATTATTATGAGGCGGTACAGTTGTTTTTCTCCTCCTGTTTTCCTTTGTATCTGGTACAGTATTTGTACAGATGCGGGAGAGATCTGGCGGCGGGGAAAGGGAGAAGACGTCAGAGACTGTTCCGGGTTCTTGCCGTACTTCTTATTCTATTCCTAATCTTTTCTCCTGCCGGTTCTCTGATTTTCAATGCCTTTGCCTATCCTTTCGGGCGATACACCTTCGTACTGATGCCAGTATGGGCTCTGGTTGTGGCTGCCGGCCAGACAGATCTGGAGAAAAAGGAGTGGAATAATTTCCTGCTGTGGATGAGCGCGGCAGGACTGTGCGTTCTGTATCTGTGGGCGGCCGGTCGGCTGGGAGAAGAGAATGATGCGGCGAGGACGCTGCTATTGTTTCTTGCATTTACGGTGCTGCTGGCTGCTGCGGCTGCCAGCATGTACAGACTGTCAGCCTGGAGACGGCCGGCTGCAGTGATCATGGGCCTTGCTTTTTTCCTGAGCCTGACTGCGGACAGCTTCTGTACGACAAATGTGAGGGGGCTGGCTGATCTGCAGGACTCGGTGCTGACGAGGGAAGGGCGGGCGGAAGATACTGCAGAGGCGCTTCAGTATCTGAGACAGCTGGATGATAGTGCATATCGCGTGGAGAAAACTTATACGGATGTATCGGAAGTGATGGACTCCATGGCCTTCGGCTATGCAGGAGTCTCCGGTTATAACAGTATGCTGTCTGGCGCAATGCAGCAGTTTCACAGGCAGCTTTGGCCGGAGCTGGTCAGTGCTGGAGACTGGTACCGCCAGTATTATACACGCGTTTGCGACGATTGGGCGCAGTCCTCTCTTGTAGGAGTTAAATATCTGTTGACGGATGATGTTACTGTCGATTACGGGCCATGTTATGAAAAAATCGCTCAGTTCGGACAGGTGGCTGTACTGCGAAGCTGCCTGGTGGACACGATCGGGCATTTATCTCGCTGCTTTGTCACAGAGAGTCAGCTGGAAGAGCTTGCGCAGGAACAGAGGGCAAGAGTCGCAGCTCAGGCCGTGGTGGTGCCGGATTCGATTCGAGACTTTATGTCCGGATATGCCCAGGAACTGCCGGCAGACGAATGGCAGACAGATGAACTTTCAGCAGATGACAGGGTGATGATGGGGCGGGATGAAATGGACGGTGATGGAGTTTCTCTTGGCTGGACAACTAATGGAATCGAGGGACAGGTGCGATGTCAGGAGAATGCCGTTTTGTATCTGGCGGTGCCATGGGAAGACGGTTGGCAGCTGTATGTGGACGGTGAACGGACGGAAGGATTTGCTGTATATTATGGCTATACCGGCGTGGCGCTGGAGGCCGGAGAGCATGAGATCGAGATGCGATATCAGCCTCCTGGACTAAAAGGCGGAGTTCTGGTCAGTTTTCTGGGACTGTCAGCCTGCGCGGCAGTATCCGTGCTTCAGAACAGAAGAAAAATGAAAGGGGATAGCATAAAGGATAGAAAATCATGTTCTGCTGTCGGCTGACCGGTCATTAACCGGTCAGTTTTCTACTTTCACGACATTGTAGACGGGATAATATCCGCAGAGAGTGTCCACCTGGATCAACTGTCTGTCGGGGTAGTGTTCTGCCAAATATTCGTCGATCAGAGGAGCCAGTTCATCCGATGGCGCGATGATCAGCAGATGTTCGTCAGCAATGAACTCGTCCAGAAGATGCGCAGGGTCGTAGCCATTGTCTTCGACTTTTTTCTGCCATTCAGGCAGATAGGTGGTATAGTCTGCATAGTAGACGTAATTGGAGCTTCTCTGCGTCTTATCGTAGGTGAAGGCGCCTCCTGAGGGATGGAGATAGGGAGACACCAGATAAAAATTATCAGGATGCTCCGCCATATAATGATATACTGTCTCTTGGCGGTCAAACAAGGTCAGCTGCAGCCCTTGACTGTCCTGGATGTCAGTGACCACTGCACCTTGGAAAAAAAAGAATCCGACGGCAAAGAAGAGGCTGACGGCAAGTCCCTTTCGACCGAAAGAGAGTCTGCTGACCAGGAGGTAAAGATTGATCAGGAGTAATGCCACGTAGAGCGGGACGATTACCCGGTCGGGCAGACGGCCCGCATAAGCCAGATAGGAGGCATCGACAAAATAGGCCAGCACAATGCCTAACTGCACAAGAAAAGCACGTTTATCTCGAGATAACAGAGCGAAAAGCAGGTTGATGAACGAAGTGACTGCGGCCATGAGTCCCAGAGGATAAAAATTGGTAAAGAGCAGGGAATCGCTCAGATTGCGCAGCCATTGCATCAAACTGGGAGAGGAAGCTGTCTGCAGAGTATACTGTCCCAAGGCTGTGATCTGCACGGGATTGAAGTCTTGGGCAAAAATGTAGTTATGGGTGCTGAAAAAATTCCAGGTAGTCTCTGACATCCCGATGGATTTATAGAAATCAATATTGGAGTAATAATCGGGGATCCCGTAAAAATTGTACATGGGATTAGTGGCGTCGCAGTAGGAGAGGACGTTTTCATATCCTTCCACATGCAGATATGCGGCCCGATCTTGGAGATAAATTCCGGCAAAAAAAACAATCAGAATTGCCAGATAGAGAGAGAGAAGGACCGTGTGCCGCAGCTCCGGGCGTTTGGTATGTTCCGGTAAAAGACAGTCGAGAAACAAGACTCCGGCAAAGGGAAAAATCATCAGGCAGGCATCGGTGCGCAGGGAGAACGACAGCACCGCTAGGCCGACGGCGACAAGCAAAGCGATAAGGAGGGGGATACGTCTGCCGTTCTCATTGTGGAAACGGAAAGCGCCGTGGGCAGTCACGGCAGATGCCAGCATAAGCAAAGCAGCCACCTCCGTGTAGGTGGTGACCAAAAAATGATTAGCAAAGCAGAGGCAGAAGATCAAATAGCAGAAAAAGAAAACGCCGATGGAGGCAAGCCTTTTTATATGTGTCAGGATAGTGTAAAAGCAGGCGCCCAGCGAAGCTAGGACGCTGCTCCAGATCATGAGGGCATACCACTCCGTATAAGGTCGCCAGCGGTACAGTGCGGCCAGCAGAGTACCCAGCCAGTTCTTGATCATGATAGTATAGCCGGTGCTGTACAGTTCGCCATCCAGCATATCCCGGATGTACATGTCATCATTGATAGAGTAAAAGAAGAAGTAACGGCTTTTCAGATAGAGAAAAAAGCCAATGGCGAGTAAACCTGCCAGAGCGGCGCAGGAAAGGGCGAAAAACAATGGATAATTCTGGCGAAATGTCTGATATTTTTGGTCTGCTCGGGTATAAAACTTCATCATGAAAATCCTTTCATTGTACAGCCTGTTTGGGGCGGATAACTTCAGCAATACATTTTAACATGAAACAGCAATAATTAGCAGATCTTTTTACAAAGAAGCTTTGCTTTTTTGTAAAATTAGGAAGAGGAGGGTAATTCGGTAAAGAATTGTGCCTCATAGACTGACCAGTTGCTGGCAGTGCTATTTCCTTCCCCCAATTCAAAACGAATGTGTTGACATTCAATGCCAGCGCTGAAGAAATAGGTCTGATTATCGGGCTGTGTGACGTAGTCAACAGGAACCCAGGTTTCTCCATCGAGAGAAGCAGATATCTGCAGATCAGAAGGGGAATCCCAAGGACTCTCACCTAGACTGAGCTGAGCAGCATTGATGAACTCCGGTTCTAAAAAGTTAAACTGTATATACATTCCAGAAGACTGAGGGGGTGATGTCCAACGTGTGGTTTCATCGCTGTCGATCATATAGCGGACTGGCGAAATTCCCTCGACATTGGTCTGAATGGACTCTATGGATAAGAGCCCAGTATTATCCGTGCTGGAGATATCCTCCTGATAGCGGCAGAGAGCTATCTTAAGGCTGCCATTTTCCAGTGCGTCTGCCGGTATGCTTATGGAGATGTTTTGCAAATCATGCACAAGGCAGGGAACAGAGAGGTAATCCGTCCCTACTCTGGTTTCAGCTGAATCAGTCAGGGAATACCATGAATTCCCATCTGCAGATGCTAAAATGCTGATTTCAGTTAAAGAGGCAGAATCTGATGGAAATACAGCGATCAAATCTGTGGGCACGATCGTATCAAGGGAAATATTGATTTGTAGGCTCGAGCTGTCTTCCTGAATTTTCCAATTAGCATTATTCACGTTACAATACAGAGAGTCTTCATCCTGAAAAATCTCAAAATTTGTGACTACATCAAAGGAACGCCTATAAACGGAGCTGATTTTGGTGTTATTGACCCAAATAGGGTTTTCCTCCACAAAGAGGTATTGACGGGGGAATTCCTCGCCCCAGCTAATCACATAGTCTGCCTGATTATAGTCGTCGGTCAGCTGCGGCGACAGTATTCCCTGGTCGAAGGTAAAGCATCGCCGATAGGGAGCGTATTCATTGGAATGGACCAGAATTTCCGCGTCATTGCTTTCTTCGTTCATATCCTTGCGGATATAGTCCAGATGTTCTGCTTCGGTCAGGTACCAATAATCCAACTCAAAATTGTCCATGGCATAGCTTCGGATCCATGGATTGAAGTAGAGGTATTCATGTCCCCGATTCTGTATAATCCAAACGCCGGTAGAGATGAAAACGATTGCAAAAAGAGATAAAAGGGCATACTGCACGTTTTTTTTCTTGAATCGTGTCAAAACGAAGGCCAATCCCAACAGCGAAAAGGATATAATCACAGGATAGATAAAGAAGAAATGCCGCCAGCCATGATAGAGGACCGGGCGAAAGACAACTACATAGCCAAAAGGAATCAATAACAGCAGAAGAAGAAACAAATTAGTCCAAAATGCGGAACGCAGCAGACGCTGTCTGACGAAAAGGACGGATTCCCTGACGGAAGAAAATATTCCCATGAGCGCAAAAAGACAGTAGAGACCGGGAACAGTTATGCCGATCCAGACAAAAAGATAGTGCCAGGGCAGATCGGTACCGGAAATGGTCTGCCCCATATAATATACATTCCCATCCCAAGTGGTGTAGTTCATGAAAGTCAAAATGGTCTGGTAGATATTACTAAGCAGATTTCCCCATGATTTAGGCGTGGCCAAAGCAAAGCAAGCGATGAAGGCAATGCATACGGCCAGGAAGTATTTCCAATATTTTTTCCACGTGTGATCGAAAATACTCTTACATACCAAGAGCAATACAAGGGAAAAAACTATGACGCCGCCGATTATCCGGCTGGTGGTACAAAGAACGGAAAAAATGACAAAAAGGATGGCATCTTTCCAGTTGATTGAACGCAACAATTTCAGGCCAAAATACATACTGATGGTAAACAAAGACATACAAAGGGAGTCCTTGATATTATAAAAAGAATCGGCCAGTATACGCGGGGATAGGATAAACATTAATGTTCCGATCCAGGCCAGCAATCTGTTTTGTGTCAGTACCAGACCAATTTTATAGAAAAATATGGAAGCCACAAAAAACCACAAAAAGGTGTAGATGTGGCGCACAAGAAAAATTTGATCGTAGCTGAGAGTAAAATCAAACAAGTGTTCAATAAAAACCAGGGGAAGCTGCAATATCGTGCCATAGTTAGCTCCGTATTCGGACAGATCCGGCAGCTTGGTGGTATCAATCGTCTCCGTGACATAAGTTTGATTTTTTAAAAACAATTCGTTATACGTTACCAAACTATGATATCTCTGTGTGGGTTCATCGGATGAGATGCCATAGTTGTCGACAGTTAATAGACCATATATAAGAAAAAACGAGAAAAATATAATGATAAATAATTTATTGAACGAACGCAAATTATACTTTGCCATTACCGCTAAAACTCCTTTACATCTCCAAAATGAGTATATAGTAGATCTGTTACATTATAACAGAAGAGAAGTCCTTTGTCACGAAAAAGAGAACCCGTGTATTTTTACTGGAGTTTTGGGGACTTTTGTGTTATGGTATAGAAGATATGAAAGAAAATATTCTAATGAAAAATGAAAGGTAAAAAATGGTTGTCAAGATCAGTATAATTATTCCCGTATATAATGAGGAAGAATCCATAAAAAAGCTGTATGAAAAAATACTTGACGTTGTAAAGGATAAGTATTTATATGAAATTATTTTTATAGATGACGGTTCCACTGATTCTTCGGCACAGAACATTAAGGATATTATAGCCGGGGATCCCAATGTGCATCTGATTGTGTTTCGTAAAAATTTCGGAAAAGCAGCAGCTTTGCAGGCAGGTTTTCGCAACTGTACCGGAGATATTGCAATCACGATGGATGCGGATCTGCAGGATGATCCAAAAGAAATACCCCGCTTTATAGAAAAGCTGAATGAAGGTTATGATCTTGTGTCCGGATGGAAGCAGAAACGACATGATCCACTGGAAAAGAGGCTGCCTTCCAAGCTCTTTAACAAAGTAACTTCACATCTGTCGGGGGTGCATCTGCACGATTTTAACTGCGGGTTTAAGGCATATCGAAAAGAAGTGGTGGACAGTATTGATGTCTACGGTGAGCTTCATCGTTATATCCCTGTGCTGGCACATCGCAAGGGTTTTCGGATAGCGGAGATTGTGGTAGAGCATCATGCCAGGGAGTTTGGCAAATCTAAATATGGTTTTGAAAGATACCTCAGGGGCCTGTTTGATTCCATGACAGTGGCTTTCCTGGGAAAATTCTATGACCGGCCGATGTAC
The DNA here is from genome assembly GCA_944380185.1 of uncultured Lachnospiraceae bacterium. Taxonomy (GTDB): domain Bacteria; phylum Bacillota; class Clostridia; order Lachnospirales; family Lachnospiraceae; genus RGIG7193. The sequence continues at coordinate 10,298 of CALWGV010000028.1, read as the reverse complement.
TTTTTCGGAAAAATCGGCTTGGTTCTGTGTCTGCTGGGAGGCCTGATCTGCGGTTATCTGACTGTACTGTGGTGCCTGGGGCAGGGGATCGGAGACCGGCCGCTTTTGATGCTGGGGGTGCTCCTCTTGATTTTGGGTGTTCAAATGTTTTCCACTGGATTTATCGGGGATATGCTGGTGGATGCAACCTATCATAAGCGATATAACGAGGCGCATATTAAAGAAAAATTGTGACAAAGTGTAAGATCGTTAGCTTGTTCAATATAGCCCGTAAGGAATACAAAATTTATGTCAAGAATGCAAAATACTATCCGCAATGCCGCTGTTGGAGTGATGGGGCAGGCGGTGGTTTTAATACTTCAGTTTGTAAATCGCAATATTTTTATTGTCACCCTAGGACGAGAGTACCTGGGGACAAGCGGTCTTTTTAGTGATATATTATCGATGCTTTCCGTGACAGAACTCGGCTTGGGCACGGCCATCATTTTTGCGATGTATAAGCCTATGGCTGAAAATGATAACAGAGGACTTGCAAAACTGGTTCGTTTTTACCGAACGGCCTATCTTCAAATAGGAAGCATATTTTTGGGGATAGGTTTACTTCTAACACCCTTTTTGCAATATCTCATTAAAGATGGGGGAAGCGGCGTGGATCACCTGCAGATTATATATTTGCTGGTACTGTTGAATTCTGCAGTAGGATACTTTTTTTCTTATAAAATTACGCTGCTGACTGTGGCGCAGAAGGCATATATTAGTTCTCTGGTTACCATCATCTTTAGAATATTGCAGTCAGTGTTACAGATTATTATACTGTTGCTGACATATAATTATCTTCTATACTTGTGTATACAAGTCCTTTGTACTGTTGGTACAAATCTGGTCTGCTCAAAAATAGCGGAAAAGAGTTTTGGAGAAATCTTTGAAATTAAAGATGCAAAATTGCCTAAAGAGGAAAAAAGGGCTTTGTTCCGAAACGTAAAAGCATTATTGCTACATCGATTGGGGAGCTTTTTTGTAAACGGTACAGACAATATTATTATATCTAAGTTCCTTGGCCTGGCAGTATCGGGTGTCTATTCCAATTACCGGTTGGTAACATCTTCGGTATGTTCCTTTATTTCCCCCATTTTTGATGGCCTTACGGCCAGCGTCGGTAATTTAAATGTGCTTGAGAGCAGAGAAAAAAATAGAGAAATATTTGAAAAAATTGATTTCATGGCCTTTTGGATTGCATGCTTCTGCAGCAGCTGTTTTGCCGCATTAATGAATCCTTTTATCTATCTGCTTTCTGACCGAGATGCCAGTTATCTGGTTGAACTGCCTGTGCTGGCAGTAATTATTCTCAATTTTTATCTGGGCCAAATGCGGACACCTGTGTTAACATTTAAAAATGCGATGGGATTATATTGGCAGGACCGTTGGAAACCATTGGCCGAGGCAGCGATCAATATTGTGGCATCGCTTTTTCTGGTAAATCGGATAGGATTTATCGGCGTGTTGATTGGAACTAGTATCAGCACCATTTCGGTTGTGCTTGTTGTGGAACCAAGGGTTATCTATAAATACGGTTTTTTTGCGCCTGTTCGCTCTTATTTTAAAAGATACGTGGAATACTTATTGGTTACCGTATTATTATGCTGCACAACATATGCGGTGACAAATGTGTTGGTTCAAGATGGAGGATGGACGGGAATATTTGAACGTCTGGCAATTTGTTTGGTTTTGCCCAATGCTTTGCTGCTTGCCATATACTGGCGAACGGAGAGATTTCATTATTTTCTGGGAGTCCTTCTTGCCTTGATTCGTAAGAGACTCCCCGGAATTTCGCTTGCAAAACGGAGGAAGAAAGAGTGAAAAAGATCGTTGTAATTGGTCCGGTTTATCCATATAAAGGAGGCATCTCACATTATACAGGGCTTTTGTATAGAGCCTTATGCAAAACAAACAAAGTTGAAATGGTCTCCTATAAAATGCAATATCCGCATTTTTTGTTTAAAAAAGAACAGAAGGATTACAGCAACGACAAATTCCGCATTGAGGACACAAAATTTTGGCTCCATACAGCTAACCCGTTTAACATAGTGCAGACAGCAAGAAAAATTAATAAGCTAAAACCAGATTTGGTTATCCTCCAGTGGTGGCATCCTTATTTTGCACCATGCTATTGGATTCTGACCAGTTTTCTTCGGAATACAAAAGTAATGTTTGTCTGCCATAATGTTTTTCCGCATGAAAGATTTCCAATGGATCGCCTACTCACAAGGATTGCGTTATCAAAGGGGGACGGGTTTATCCTGCATGCGGAAAGCGATGTTCATGAGCTTCAGAAAATTAAAAAAAATGCGCGTTATAAGGTGACGGTTCATCCAACATACAATGCATTCAGATTGACCGGTATGGGCCAGAAAGAGGCCAGAGAAAAACTGGGCTTGTCTGAAGAAGAAAAAGTGCTGCTGTTCTTCGGATATGTAAGACCATATAAAGGATTGGAATATTTGCTCAAAGCCATGCCTCAAATTTGTAAAAAAACAGAAAACATACGGCTGCTGGTGGTAGGTGAATTTGGCGATGACAGGGAAGATTATATGAGGCTGATCGAGAATCTTGGCATAGATGATTTCCTGCAGTGTCATGAGGGATATATTCCTGATAAAGAAGTGGAAAAATTTTTTGCAGCGTGTGATTTGGTTGTATTGCCGTATGTATCTGCAACACAGAGCGGTATCGTACAGATTGCTTATGGTTTTGAAAAACCTGTACTTGCCACAAATGTAGGGGGACTGCCGGATGTGGTGCTGGATGGGAAAACCGGACGTTTGGTTGCGCCTGGGAATCCGGCTGCTCTGGCTGAGGCAGTGGTGGATTTTTTTCGTGAGGATCGCAGGGAAATGTATAAGAAAAATATTGAAGAGCAAGCGTATCGTTTCTCATGGGATCGGATGAGAGAGACAATTGATTCGTTTGAGTGGAGTGAAGATGAGCGATAAATCAGAGCCTAGGGTTTCAATGATTGTGCCGGTATACCAGGTCGAGCCTTATCTTTCTTTTTGCATCGAAAGCCTTCTGCAGCAGACATACCCTAATATTGAGATTATCCTTGTGGATGATGGTTCCACAGATCGCAGCGGACAGATCTGCGATGAATTTGCCCAAAGAGACAGGAGAGTCAGCGTCATACACAAAGAGAACGGCGGGCTGTCAGATGCAAGAAATGCAGGATTGGCAGTGGCAAGGGGCGATTATATTGTTTTTGTGGATTCCGACGACTGGCTTGCCCTAAATTATGTGGAGCGAATGCTGGAATTGGCAGAAAAATATGGAGCTGATATCGTGGCCTGCGATTTTGCACATCGAAAACAGGCAGATCAGGAACAACTGAAGACTAGTTGGAAGAAAACAAAGGAAATAGTCCTGAATCATGATGAAGCGATGCTGGCATGGCTTTATAAGAAATACTACGGGGTTTCTGCGTGTGCTAAATTGTATTCCGCATCGTGTGTTCGAAATATTCTTTTCCCGAAGGGGAAGTTACATGAAGACGTGGGAACTACTTATAAAATGTTTTTGCAGGCGGACAAAACGGTTTACATAAGAGAAAGGATGTATTATTATCGAGAAAGAGAGGACAGTATTGTAAATAGGCCATTTGACCGGCGCCGTTTAGATTACCTTGTATTTACCAGGGAAATAATGGATCTGATGCGGAAAAAATATCCGCAGTTTTTTCAAGCGGCTGTTTCACGACATTTTCAAGGGTGCGTGCAGATCGCCTGTGCAATGAACGAGGTGGATTTTAAACTGCTGATGGAAATTCAAAAATATGCCCGGCAGGTAATGGCGGACAAAAACAGCAGGATGGTTTATCGGGCAATCGCTGCAATAGCGGCATTATCTCCGATAACAGCGGTGAAAATAGCAAGGGGGTTTGTTTGATGAGAAACAGGAGAGCGGGCTCAGAATCAAAGCCTCTTGTGACGGTTTTTATCCCCATGTATAATGCACAAAAATACATTCGGGAATGCCTGGACAGTATCCTTGCCCAGACATATTCTAACTTTGAAGTGATCGTGGTAGATGATGGCTCCACTGATGGGAGTACCTCAATAGTAGAATCGTATAGTGATCCACGCATTCATTTATATAAAAATGAAAAAAACAGAGGAATTCCTTATACGAGAAATCGGGGATTGGAGCTGGCCAGGGGAAAATATCTGGCGATTATGGATGCCGATGATTTCGCTGCAATTCGCAGACTGGAGATCAGCATTGATTATCTGGAAACTCATCCGGAGTGCCGGGTTATAGGAAGTATGTGTGATTATATTCAAGAGGGAAAAATCCGGAAAACACCTGGGCAGATCCGGCGCGATGAATGTCAGAATTATTGCGCATTGTTTCGTTCCCCCATCAACAATAGCAGCGCCGTGATAGATTTGGAATTTGTCCGTGCCCATGGTATTCGCTACAATGAGGAATATTTTGTGGCCCAGGATTATGACTTTTTTGTGCAGTGTCTGCCGTACACGAGGATTGTCCGTCTGCGAGAAAGATTGATTCATTATCGAATCAGCGCCGGGAATATCACAAATACAACAATCCAAAAGAGAAAACAAGAGCGAGCGGCAATAATACAGGAGATTCAAAGGAAGGCCTACAAAAATTTGCAGATTAACATAGCAGAAGACGATTTAAATATGATCGTTGAGTGGACATCTGGCGATCGGGCTGCTGTTAAAGTCAAAGATTATGATAAAATAATGGATATTATAGAAAAAATTTTGATTTTTGTGCCTCGCAGGGATTGGGATGGTTTCAAACGTTCGATTCAACGCAGAATGGTAGAAACATTTAATATGCTTCCGCTCTCATGGCGTGAGAAGTGGAGGCTTTGGAAAAAGGCCAAACCCCTTCATGGAAATATTTACGCCTGGGTCGTATACGCCCGGCTGCTCAAGAGGTAAAAAATGTTATATATTGAACCCATAGGAGGATTATGCAATCGGCTGCGTGCAATCAATTCGGCAGTAAGGCTTGGCGTCGAATTGGACCAGAAAGTAGTCGTTTTATGGAATGCCAAAAAAGAACTGAATTGTTATTTCACGGATCTTTTCTTGCCGACGGACAAGATATCCGTAGTGGAGAGAAAGCAAAGGAGCGCATTTAGCTATTTGCTGAAACGATATCTGGGTTCTACCTATTTAAAGGAAGAGAAGGTGGCCCAGATGAAGCGGCAAACTGGAGCGATTTCTGCCGCAGATCTAAAAGAACAAAGAAATATATATTTTCATACAGGATATCAGTTTTACCATACATCGGATTATCCGGAGTTATTTCAGCCTGTGGACAGCATCGCAAAACGTGTTGAACACATTCAAAGTAAATGGCCGGCGAGAATGGTGGGGGTGCATGTTCGCAGGACGGACAATAAAAATGCAATAGCGGTCAGCACGATGGATGGATTTTGCCATGCGATGGAACAGGAGCTTCAAGAGAACCCACAGACCGGTTTTTATGTAGCTTCAGACGCAAAAGAAGTCCAAAATGATTTGAGAGCACGGTTTGGAGCATGCGTCTTTTTTCAGGAAAGCGTGCCATTGACGCGCAGCAGCCGGGGAGGAATGGAGGCGGCGTTGGTTGACTTGCTGTGTCTGGCAGCTACCGCTAAAATATTGGGAAGCTATTGGAGCTCTTTCTCCGATTTGGCCGCAGAATGGTATGGAATCCCCAAAGAGATTATTAAGACATAAAGGTGAGCGCATGAGGAAAGAGGTTGCAGTATCCGTTATTATTCCCTTTTACAATGTTGAAAAATATTTGGGAGAGTGCCTCGACAGTTTGACACGGCAGACCTTTCGTGATTTTGAAGTGATTTTGATTGATGATGGTTCGACGGATGAAAGCAGTAGAATTGCCGAAAGCTATGCGGACCGTTTTCCGCACTGCAGAATAATATCAAAGAAAAATGAAGGTCAAGGGAAAGCCAGAAATGTGGGATTGGAGGTTTCCTGCGGTAAATATATTTATTTCCTGGACAGTGATGATTATATAGCGGATTGTGCGTTGGAGACGATGTATGCACAGGCAGAAAAGTATAAGGCAGACCTGGTTTTGTTTGGTGGAATAGTATTTTATGAGAAAGGAATGGAAAAGTACTTTCCCGAAAGAGGCACTTATGCAAGGAGAGGCTCATATCCCAAGGAGATCTATGAAGGACAGGAAGCATTTGCCCGCTTGAAAAAATATAGGGATTATACGTGTTCTGTCTGCCTGCAGTTTGTAAGGGGAGATCTGGTGAGAAACGAAAAGATCAGATTTCCGGAAAAAATAGCTTATGAGGATGAGTATTATTCCTTTCTAGTCTTCATGAAAAGTCAGAGAACCCGAATCACAGCCGATACGCTGTTTTATCGGCGTGTTCGGCCAAATTCGACGATGACCGATAAGAGAAATGGCAGACATTTTATTGGATATGCCGCATTATGTGAGCGGGTGACGGAATGGTACCAGTCTGGTGCGGCAAAGAAGAGATGGCGCTGGGCAGTTCGGATGCAGGCAGCCGATTTCTTTAAGGGCGCCATGTGCCGGATCTATTTTAAACTCGTTCCGAAGGATAGAGAAATGGTGGAAAAAGAACGGCTGAAATTAGTACAAATGGGAAGACAGAATATGTGCTATGGAAATTGGCGCGTCTTCCTTGTATGCTATGGCTGGCCGCTCTATAAATGGGTTCGTGATAAAAAGGAGTTAGGATAGGATGAGACAGAAAATCTGCGCCAAGTTAGATCCGGCAAAAGCAGCCATTGCAGCTTACTGCCTGCTGATCATTTTATATTATGGGATGACAGATCTTTTGCGGGTGGGATTTAACATTTCTTCCGCGCCTTTTTCCTTACTGGTATATGCCCTGCTGTCATATAAGATTGTCATGGGCAGGTATGAAAAAAGAGAGTGGGCGGTTGGAATACTTTTGCTGCTGATGTCCTTTATCAGCCTGTATCATTTGAGGGATACGACGATTTTTACCAATGTTTTAGTGTTGCTATCTTTGAAAAATATCGACATAGAAAGGATGCTGAAGCCACTCTTCTGGTGCGCACTGGCCTGCTATGTTGCCGTAATCCTTTGCTCACTGGCGGGAATAGGATTGCCAATGTCAATGACATTGGATTTTCGAGGGGCAGGAGAAGAAACTAGATATTGTTTTGGATATGCCCATCCCAATTCCCTGCATCTTTTCTCTGTGCGGCTGATGTGCTTATATGCAGGTGCTTATTTCCGAAAAATAAACTGGAAGCACATCTGCGGACTGGCAGTTTTTAATTGTCTTGTGTTTTATTTTACTGATTCCCGTACGGGAGTGATCTGTGGATATATATTAGTGCTTCTGCTCTTAATCTACCGATATTTTTCTCGTCTCGTGGAAACAAAACTATGGAAGATCGGTGTTCTGGCAGGAATCGCCGCCATTATTGTGTTTGGAATTTTGTCTGTGACACTTTATGGGCGTGTAGGAATTCTAGATATAGTGAATCGGCTTTTTACGGGGAGGATCAAGCTTGCACATTTCGCTTACACTGAAATGGGAATCAGTTGGTGGGGAAATGCAGCAGCAGGTAGTTATATTATAGATAATGGTATTATGGGAATGCTGTTACAGTATGGACTTGTACCTTTTATCGTGTATTGGCTAGGAACTTTTCTTGTGCTTTGGTATGCTCTGAAAAATGGGAAGCATTGTGTGACTATATTAATGCTGGTGTTTGGTGTATATGCGCTTATGGAGGGGAGCGTCCTATTAAAGATTTTCCGCAATATTCCGATGATTTATATGGGAGAGAAGATATTTAGTGTGGAGGCTGAGAATAAAGAGTAAAGTGCAGTTGTGGAAAGATTTTTGACATACAAAGTAAATCAGAGACCCGAGATCTTTAAAAAGGCTGGCTTGAAAAAGTAAATTCCAGTGCAAGATTAAATTCCACACGTACTTTTAAAACCTTATATTTTCGGCAATTTTATAATGTTTAAATAGCTGATTTCTGCTATAATAAGACCATGTTCTCAAAAAATCCTGTTTTCTGGACACGATAAGCGGGTCTTTGAAAGACAGTGTGCGAGACTGAATTCCATCGGTCTGAGCCGAAAAATGTGAAAGTTTGAATCCGGTCTGGCAGCAGATTTATTTGAGAATTCGTTAGAGATTGAAGCGGATCAGCTTAGGCGTCAGATTGACCTTGTCAGGGTCAACCGGCTTAAGCTGAAATGCGTTTAAGGCATCTTCACCGAAGTTTTCCAAAGCGACGCTGTAAGGCGTCCTTCCTCCAAGGCATTCCCTCGGAGTAGAATCGATGTGGTTCACGATCCGGTTCATGTCCCATTGGGTAAGAAATTCAAAGCTGGTACCTTTCGGAAGGATCATGCGGAGCATCGTGTGGGATTGCTCAATGCCCCCTTCTTGGCTGCTTTGCATAGGATCGCAGTAATAGATACGGGAGCGCTGGATCCCGTAGACGCCGGTCTCCAGAGCCTCAGGATCGCCAAATTCAGAGCCTCGGTCCGTCAGGATGTATTTGAAAACAGGGTGAGGACTTACAAGTCCCCATACCCTTTTCCAGACGGTCAAAAACAAGGCGTACAGCCCCTTTTGTACAACGGTTCATCAGGAAAGCAAGGAAGTGCTTTTCCTTTACAAAAAACATGGTCAGGAGCGTCTTCTCTGACTCCCTGGAGGAATGGACCGTGTCCATTTCGACAAAGGGAGAAAGCTCCAGGGAACAGAAGTCGCTGTATAACCGGTCTGTGAAGTCCTCTCTATCTGTGATCTGCGCCCTATGGCATTTCCTCGGTCTAAAACGGACCTTGCGTTTAAGGGCGACATTCCTTGCTGTAAACAGCCCCATATCCAGATGGGTATACATGGTGCGGACTGACATGTTGAGCTCAGGATGGTTAGTAAGGATATGGTAAGAGGACTGCCCCTGTTCGATAAGCGGGGTGATGATCTTATCCTTTTGATGCAGCTTTTACAGGTCTTGTTACAGGTAGGACAGGAAGCACACTTGATGCCGCATACGATCAATTTCCCGCAAGCATTGGTCTTATTGGTCTTCTTACAATGATAGCGATGAATGCAGAAGTTATGGGCATTATAAAATGTGCCTTTATTCCATTCAGATTCAAAGTACTTACGGTCATCAAGAGTAAGGTGTTTCTGGTTACCAGGGATGTATTTACTCATTATGTCCTCCTTCTACTGCCGCCAGAAGGAAAGACAACCATAGCATAAAAATATGAAAGCTGTGCAGCATTAAACTCCATCTCCGTTAGAGAGAATGGAATTTAAAATTTCATTTTTAGGGCGGAAACTCAAGAAGTTTATAAGACTTTACTTCTCTAAGTAGATATGATAAAATCTAAAAAATATAGATAGAAAACGTCATTAATGTTAAGGAAATAAATCAATACCATTTAAACTACAAGACAAAATATGTATAATATATGGCGAAAATTATATATAGATATAATGACAGTAAAAGAGATGCTTGGTTGACAAAGGGGTAAATGACTTGACGCCACCAGTAATAAAGCCTATATTATAGTCAAGAAGTGCATAAACTGTGTGAGAAAAATTTAAGCTTGACTCGAATCTTTATTCCGAATTTCCATGCAGAGATGGAACGAAAGATGCCAAACACGATTAAAACGGATCGTTTCTTGGCTGCTCTATTTGGTCCAATCACACAAAGTAGGGAAATATAACTTCTCGGAATTTCAATGAATGGGATTCCAACCTTGTTAGAGCGTTCCTATTCCTTTTCTCATGCTTTGCTGTCCCTTGGCGGTATGTTAAATAACCTTGGATTGTCATCGGTAAAGACATGTACGGTCCTTCCATATTTCGCCGGTGAACAGAGCTGCTCACAGAAACAGCCGCGTTTTCGGTTTGCTTTTGAAGACCGGTATTTCGTCCAATGCTTGGCAGCCCCATATCCATCTTTGTGCATACGTAAGCCCATCTTACAGATTGGAACGCCGTCCTCATCAATGGTGAAATCGTCCTTATAAGTGAAATGTCCGGTATGACCGGGATTGAGGTCAATAAACGGCGTGATATTTTCCCGTCTGCAGTATTCATAGACAGGATAAGCGTCGTGGGCAGAATCCAAAAGGAGTTTTTCAATGTGAAATTCTGGAAGGTATGCTTTCATGGTGAAAAAAGAGTGTAGAAAAGAAAGCATATCATGCCGGGAAGCTCGTTCCAAAAGCGGAAATACAGGGAGATCGCTATGGGAATCGGA
>CALWGV010000027.1 GCA_944380185.1 uncultured Lachnospiraceae bacterium | reverse complement strand
GAATAAGGATAAGATGAGGCGGGAAGTGGACATCCGGGAGCTTCAGAAGCTCTACGGTGCGGAGGATATGGTAAGGGCGGACTGCGGCGGCTGCGAGGGCTGTCACAGCTGCTGCCAGACGGCGGGGGATTCCATCGTGCTCGACCCCTGGGATACCTATGAACTGGCAAAGGGGACAGGGCGGACGATGGAGGAGCTTTTGCAGGCAGGCTACGCGGAGCTGGGCCTGGACGATGGGCTGATCCTGCCCCATCTGAAGCTTCAGAAGCGGGAGGATGGGGAGGAGGCCTGCGGCTTTTTAAACGAGGAAGGCCGCTGCCGGATCCATGGGTTTCGTCCGGGCCTGTGCCGCCTGTTTCCGCTGGGCCGGTATTATGAGAACGGGGATTTTCGCTATTATCTGCAGCTGGATCAGTGTCCGAAGCCGGGCAAGGCCAAGGTGCGGATCCGCAAATGGCTGGGAATCCCGCAGCTGGACCGATACGAGGACTATATCCGGGACTGGCACGGGCTTTTGACCCGCTGCCGCCAGGGCGCCGACCGGAACGGGGACGAGGCGAGAAGGAGCGTCAGCCTTCTCTTGCTGCGGCTTTTCTTTCTGACGCCCTACGATGGGACGGCGGATTTTTACGGCCAGTTTGATGCAAGAAAGGAGAGGGCCGGTTCTGTTTTGGACGGTATCTTCGTAGAATAGTACCGAGGATAAAGAGGCGGAGGCCGGTATGGCGGCGGTTTGGGAAAGCCTTCGGGCGGTTTTGGATTGGCTGGATAAAATATTGTGGGAGTGGCCCTGCATGCTGATTTTCTTTTTGGCGGCGGGGCTCTACTTTTCCTGGGGGACGGGCTGGTTTCAGCTGCGCCGGGCCGGCTTGTGGCTGCAATACACCTGGGCGCAGCTGTTTGGCCGAAAGAAAAATAGCAAGGGGGAGCCTTCAAAGAGACAGGGGATCTCCCAGCGGCAGTCCATCTGCACGGCCCTGGCGGCCACTGTGGGAACCGGAAATATCGTAGGGGTGGCGACGGCCATCACCGCCGGAGGGCCGGGGGCCGTTTTCTGGATGTGGGTAAGCTCCGTCCTGGGGATGATGACCGGTTTTGCGGAGAAGGCCCTGGGCATCCTGTACCGGGGACGGGACCGGGAGGGAAACTATAGTGGCGGCCCCATGTCCTATATGGAGAAGGGGCTCCATGCCAAGTGGCTGGCGGTCTCTTTTGCCTTCCTCTGCATGATGGCCTCCTTCGGCGTGGGCAATGTGGCCCAGATCCACTCGATGGCCGGCAGTCTCCAGGAGGCCTTCGGCGTGCCGGGGTGGATTACCGGCGTGGCGGCGGCCTTTGTGGTGGGGGTGGTGCTTTTAGGGGGCATCCGGCGGATCAGCGCCCTGGCGGAGCGGCTGGTGCCCTTTATGGTGTTCCTCTATATGGGAGGGGCGGCGGTGGTCCTTATCTTTCGGGCGGAGCAGATTCCGGCGGCCTTTGGGCTGATCTTCCGGGAGGCTTTTCGTCTGCGCCCGGCCGTCTCCGGCTTTGCCGGCTATGGGATCGCGAGGGCCATGCGCATCGGCGTAGCCAGAGGGGTATTTACCAATGAGGCCGGGCTGGGCGCTTCGGTCTTTGCCCACAGCGCGGCGGATACGAAGGAACCGGCCGAGCAGGGAATGTGGGGAATCTTTGAGGTGTTTGCCGATACCATTGTGGTCTGCACGGTGACGGCCCTGGTAATCCTGACCACGGCGGCAGCCGATTCGCAGAGCCTGGCGGGACTGGACGGGGCGGCCCTGACCATGCGCTGCTTTTCGCTGGTCCTGCCCTGGGGCGACCAGCTGATCGCCCTGTGCCTGGCCCTTTTCGCCTTCGGCAGTCTGGTGGGCTGGTCCTACTACGGGGAGAGGGCCACGGAATATCTCTTCGGCGAGGGGGCCGTGCTTCTCTATAAGATGGCCTATGTCTTTGTGGTGAGCCTGGGCTCCGTGGCCTCCCTGGGGCTGGTGTGGGAGCTGGCAGACGTCTGCAACGGCCTGATGGCGATCCCCAACCTGACGGCCCTCTTCCTCCTTTCCCGTCAGGTCTTTGCCGTCCGGAGGGATTACGAGAGGACAACGAGAGGACATAAAAAATTTCATTTACAATAAAAAAGAAAATTTATTTTCATTTTACATAGACATGATAAAAAACTAATCTTCCGGATGCTAGAATGTGTCTGCAGGCAAAAAGAGATCTGCAGATCAATCTGGCTATTTTTTAGGAGGATTATTAAGATGGAAACGACAAAAAGAGAGGCGGCAACGCAGTCTCAGAAATTGATGGTATTTGTATTGACGATGGCTCTGTATGGGCTCGCTACTTTGCTGACGGAGCTGATTCCCAGCTTCCAGGCCGGGATTGTGGAGTTTTCGGTGGAGTATTTCTTATTCATCCCGCTGACCCTGGCCATGCTCTTTGACCCGCTTTCGGCGGCCCTGGGTGCAGCCACCGGCGAGCTGGTGTTCAGCGAGATCATGCTGGGACAGTTCGGCGGCCTGGGCGAGCTGGAGAAGTTCCTGACGGTGACCATCGGCGTCTATGTGGCCGGCCGGATGGTGAAGAATCCGGCAAACCGCGCCATGGTGGGCGTGGCGGCCATCACCGGCACCGGCCTGCAGCTTTTCCTGGGAATGCTGGTGGATATCATGAAGGTGCAGTTTGCGGTGGAGGATTTCGAGGCTGTGGCCGGACTTCCGGAGAGCGTTTTTGCCACAGAGGGCTTTGCCTTCCTGAACGATCTGCTGTTCTCGGGCATTCTGTTCTGCCTGCTGCCCACCCTGTTTTTGGTGCCCCGCCTGTACGGAAAGATTGAGCCCCTTTTAGGCATGCAGCCCCGGACGGAGAAAACCTTCCTGGGCGGCATCAACGTGAAAGTGATCCTGGGATGTCTTGCGGCCTTTGTGGTGGCGGCAGGAGCAGAGTTATTAGCTACCAGCGGGATGCCTCTGATCGAGTGGGAGGCCGACTGGGCGGAGAGCAGCACGGCTCTGGCCGTGGGCATCGTTGCCGCAGCGGTTCTCAGCATCATCGTTCTTCTGGTGATTAAAAAGAGAGCGGAAAAGCCGCAGAGGGCCCAGGCATGAATATCATCGAGGTGCAGAACCTGACCTACTCCTATCCGGCGGCGAAGGAGCCGGTTCTTAAGAATCTGTCGCTGGAGATCGAGAAGGGGGATTTCTTAGCCATTGTCGGCAACAACGGCTGCGGGAAATCCACTCTCTGCAAGACGCTCAACGGGCTGATTCCCCACTTTATCACCGGCGATTTCGAGGGCAAGGTGACGGTGGACGGGCTGGACACGAGGGAAAACGACGTGGGAACGCTGGCTTGCAGGGCGGGGTATGTGTACCAGGATTTTGAAAATCAGATCGTCCGCCCCACGGTGCTGGACGACGCCTCCTATGCGTGCATGAATTACGCCATGGAGGACTACCGGGAGAGAGGGCAGGAGGCCCTTTCTCTCTGTGGTCTGGAGGGAAGGGAGGACGACTATATCTGGCAGCTGTCCGGCGGCCAGACCCATCTTCTCGCCCTGGCGGGGGCCGTATCCCTGCGGCCGGAGATCCTGATCCTGGACGAGCCCATCGCCCAGCTGGATCCCAGCCATGCGGACCGCATCTATGAGGTGCTGCGAAAGCTCAATGAGGAATACGGCAAGACCATCATCGTCATTGAGCACCACACCGAGTACATAGCCGATTACTGCCGTCATGTGGTGCTGATGAAGGACGGGCAGGTCCGCTGGAAGCTGCCGGCCAGGGAGGCCTTATCCCGGGTGGATGAACTGCGGGACTGCAATATCTTCCCTCCGCAGGTGACGGCGGCGGCCCGGAGCCTGCAGGGGAAGGGGGTGCGCCTCCCCGACGGCCCCCTGCCCACCACGGTGGAAGAAGGCAGGAAATATTTTGACGGCCTGGTTTGGGACGGCGCATGTCCGGCGTGTGCGCAGGCCAAGGGGGACGAGCAGGGCGGCAGCCAATCCGCTTCGCCCTCCGCCGTCGAATTCCGCGATGTCTCCATGGCCTTCCGGTCGGTAAAAGGAGAGGACAGGGTCGTCTTCGACGGACTGAACCTGAAGGTGGAACGGGGGGAGAAGATCGCCCTGATCGGCTCCAACGGAGCGGGAAAATCCACGCTGATGAAGCTGATGGTGGGGCTTTTGAAGCCGCAGGCGGGAGAAGTCCTGCTGGACGGGGAGAGCATCCGGCGAAAGAAGACGGAGAGCCTGTCCCGGAAGATTTCGCTGGTCTTCCAGAACCCGGAGGAAATGTTTATCAAGGACAGCATCGAGGCGGACATTGCCTTTGCCATGCAGGCGCGGGGCGTGGAAAACTGGAAGGAGAGGACGGAACAGCTGCTGGAGCAGTTCCGTCTCACAGAACTTAGGGACAGGGACGGAAGGCTTTTATCCGGCGGGCAGATGCGCCGGGCCAGTCTTGCCATCGGCATTGCGCTCAATCCGGGAATCCTTCTTTTGGACGAGCCCACGGCCAATCTGGACATGGCTACCCGCAGGGAGATCATGGAGGCTCTGGAGGCCATGAAGGAGGTCACGGAGACGGTGATGATCGCCACCCACGATATGCAGCTGGTCTGCGAGTGGGCAAAAAGAATCGTCGTCCTGTACCAGGGCCGCGTGGTAGCGGACGGAGACCGCGACGAGATATTCGGCAGGGAGGAAGTCGCCCGCCTTGTGGGGATTCGCCCGCCGGAGATTTTTACCATGGGACGTGCTCTGGATGAACGGGCATACTGCTATACGGTGGATGAATTTACCGCGGCATTTCGGAGGTGAAGGAATGGAAAGGAAGGCAAAAAAGAAGCTGTCGGAAAATATCTTAGATAAATTTACAATTGATTTCCTGCGCAGCCAGGTGCTGAAGAACGCCTACGGCAACGACGATACGATGATCGCCAAGTTGGATCCCCGCATCCTGATTGTCTGGTATCTGTTTCTGGGGCTGGTCCCCTGGTTCGTAAGCGATATCTATTTTTTGCTGGGCTGCTTCCTGTTGGTGGTGGCGACGACGATGCTAGCCCGGGTGGCGGGGCTCGTCCTGTTTCTCTTTGGCATCGGCGTCTTTTCCCAGACCGGCTATCTGTTCATCGTCACCCTGCTTTTCGGCGGCGACGCTTCGGCTATCGTCCCTTTGCTGACGCTGACGCTAAAGGTGGCCTGCTGCTCCCTGGCCTCCATTACGGTCTTTTCCGGCCTGGATCCGGACCGTTTGTCCAACGGGCTGATGTGGTTTGGCTGCCCGGAGCGGCTGTCCTTTTCGATTTCCTATGCCTACAGGATCCTGCCCATGCTCATGGAAGAGTTTCAGAACATTCTGCTCTCCTTCCGCCTGCGGGGCAATCCGCCGGCGTCGCAGACCTTCTGGGGCAAGGTGAAATATCTGGCCTATCAGGTAAAGACCATTATGCATGCATTCTACCCGCTGATGCTGAATACGGCCAAGCGGTCGCGCACGACGGTGGAGGCCCTGGAGATCAAGGGATACCGCCTGGCGGCGACGGACAAAAGGGTCAAAAAGATGCGTCTTGCCTCGCTGAAGGTTACCTGGGACGATCTGATGTTTTTAGCGGTATCCTTTTTATGGATATCTTTGTCGATTCTTGCGTCCACCATATTCTGAGGAACCATATTCTGAGGAAAGACGCAGGCACCGCATTCTGAGGGCAGATGCAGGCGGGATATCCTGACCCGGATATCATAGGGGGTCAAAACGCTTTTTGCCCCACGATCATAGGGGTCAAAATACCTTTTGACCCCAACATCATTTAATGGAAAAGAGGGATGGATTTTGAAACTGGATTTTCACACGCACGGCAAGCTGGCCAAGAAGCTTCCGTTTTCCACAGAATACACGGACTGGCTTTTTGGGGAGGCAAAGGAGGCGGGGCTTGACGCTTTATGCCTGACGGAGCATTTTAACACGCTGCAGTTTGATGAGATCTATGGCTATCTGAAAAGCTGCTGCAGGCGGGAGGGGGATACCCTGGTCACCGAAGGGGGACTGCGGATTTTCCCTGGCATGGAGACCGATATTGCGGAGGGCGGTCACATCTTGTCCATTGGCTCCCTGGAGGAAATACGGGAGCTGAACCGCCGCCTGGAGCCGTATAAGAAGCCGGGGAGTTTCCTGCCCTTTGCAAAGCTTCTGGATCTTTTTGACGAATATGACCTGCTCGTGGGAGCGGCTCACCCCTACCGGGAGGGCGGGCATATTCCGGAGCTTCCGGAGGAAGAGCTAAGGCGGCTGTCTTTCCTGGATCTGAACGGGAAGGACGTGGCGGCGGACAGGGAGCGGGCCGAGAAGCTGACGGGAGCTTTGGGAGAACGCCTGCATAAGCCGGTGGTCGCCGGGAGCGACACCCATCAGGCGGTGCAGTACGGCTGTATTTATACGGAGTTTGACGAAGAGATCACGACCCTGTCCGGCCTCCGGTCCGCAATCGGGAAAGGCGGCTATCGGATCGTGGTGTCAGACAGGGCAGCCTTCCAGGTAAAGACCGCCGGCATATTGAAAAAGGCGCTGAAGGAGATCCATGCTCTGGGCGGAGATTATGTCAGCGTACTTTTGGCAGGAGGTATGGCGGGATGAAGCTGCATTTCCCCAACATGAAGGAACCGCTGACCAAGGCGGATATGCGCTTGTTGGATTACATTTCGGCGAATACGGAGGTATTCTTATTTTCTTCCATCGGAGAACTGGCCGGGCAGGCGGGTGTATCGGAGGCGACGATATCCCGCTTTGTCCGGCATATGGGCTGTGCGGATTTCAAGGAATTAAAGCGGCTGGTCATGGAGCAGGTTCCCCATGAGGGACCTGCGGCAAAGCTGGCGCAGACGCTGGGAGACAAGGAAGGCTTTACGGCGGCAAGCTTTATCCGGCTCCAGCAGGCTTACCTGGAAAAAACGCTGGAGGGACTGTCCGAGGAGGCCTTTGAAGAAGCGGGGGAGGCGGTGCTTACGGCCCATCGGGTGTTTATCCATGCCAAGAGCGCCTCTGCCTCTCTGGGGCAGCTCCTCCTATTCCGCCTGCGCCGGTTGGGAATCGAGGCGATTCTTCTGCCCTCCGGGGGCTCCGAACTTTTGGAGGGGCTGGCCCAGGTCGGAGAAACGGATCTGGTCGTCATGTTCAGCCTGTCGAAGGTATCGCGGGAGGGCAGGGTTATCCTGGATTACCGCCGTCAGGCAGGCTATCGGACCGTGGCCTTTGTCAGCCGCAGCTTTATCCCGGAGCAGGAGAGGGCGGACATCAACCTCTATGCCTACCGCGGCGAGGAAAAGGAGTATCATTCCATGGCAGGGCCGGCTGTCCTGGTGGATGCTCTGATCCTGTCCGTATCGCATAAAATGGGGGCGCAGGCTATCCAGAATCTTTCCTCCCTCCATCAGCTGAAGCATAAGTATACGCTGTGAATAAGGAGCAAAAGCGCGGTCTTTCTGTTTTCAGCGCCGCCAGATAAAGGCGACAGCTTTATCCACCCATTCGGCGCAGCTGTACTGCCGGCCGTAGGCCAGCTCGCCGCAGGAGGTAAAATCTCCGGTGGACAGGCCGTGCCGGCCGTCGGGGTAGACATACATCTCCAGAGGGATTTTTTTATCTGCCAGAGACATGGCAAACAGCAGGGCGTTCTGTACCGGAACGGCGGCATCCGTGGCGGTGTGCCAGAGAAAAACGGGAGGAAAATCCTCATCCACCTGGTTTTCCAGAGAGACTAAGGCGCGCAGCTCTTCTTTTTGGGCGCCTTCCTCCCCCAGAAGGCAGCAGATGGATTCCTGGTGCGCATACCTGCCCGCAGAGATCACGGGATAACAGAGGATCAGCTTGTCCGGCCGTACCAGGCGGCCGGGTGTTTTCAGCGAACTCTGAATGAAGTCTCGATTCCAGAAACAGCCCGTACTGGCAGCCAGGTGACCGCCGGCGGAAAACCCGCAGACACAGATGTTCTCCGCATCGATGTGATATTCTCCGGCATGATTTCTGAGCCAGCCCACTGCCGTCAGCACTTCGCCGAGAGCCTGGGGGAATACTCTGGGCACCACGCTGTACTCCAGGATCCAGGGACTGATACCCTGGGACAAAAACTTGAGGGCCACGGACTGTTTTTCTCTGTCAGAGCGTCTCCAGTAGGCCCCTCCTGCCAGAATAATGACAGCCGGATGCTTTCTCTCCAGATCGATTCTCTCATAGTTATCGGGAATCATGCCGCAGAAGGCAACACTTTCTCTGTTGTATTCCAACATTGTTTCCACGTCAAATTTCATTTCCTGTGTTCTCCTTATTTTTTTCTAAAATCAGCATAAAACGGAATGATATAAAAGTCAATGATGAAACCGGGGCCGCCGCGGCCGAAAAATATCCGCGCCCTTTTTAATCATAAATTCCGATCGCGTCCATATATTGTAGTATGTAGGCCGGAATGTGAATGCCCCGCCAGATGGCGTGTGTGCAGAGCATGAAGGGATCTGGTCTTCATACAAGGGAAGGTGGGACAGGTTTGGGCAGAGAGGAAGAGGTTACGAGGATTTTGGCGGTGAATCTGCGCCGGATACTGGAGAAGACGACTATTGATTTTGGTCAGTTGGAAGAGATCCGTCTGCGGGTGGACCAGCCTTTTATGGTGGTCTGCGGCGGCAGAAAAAATTTTGTCTCGGAGGAGGGGATGTTCTGCAGCGGGGAGGAGGCTCACCGGGTGGCTCTGCCGGAAATCGCCGAGACTGTGGACTATATCAGCAGCTATTCCCGTTATGCCTTTGAGGAGAAGATTCGACAGGGCTTTTTGACGATTCAGGGGGGACACCGGGTGGGATTATGCGGCAGGACAGTGGCCGAAGATGGGCGGGTCAGGACCATTTCGCCCATCACTTTTTTGAATATCCGCATTGCCAGACAGATTCCGGGCTGTGGCCGGCGGGTGATTCCGCTTCTGTGGGAGAGAGGGCAGCTGTGCGATACGCTGATCTTGTCCCCTCCGGGGCTTGGCAAGACGACCCTTCTTCGGGATATTATCCGCCTGCTGTCCGATGGGACAGGCGGTCAGGCGTGTATGGTGGGAGTGGTGGATGAGCGGTCGGAGCTGGCGGCCTGCTGTCAGGGCATTCCCCAGAATGATCTGGGCAGCAGGACCGATGTGCTGGACGGCTGTCCTAAGGCGGAGGGGATGATGATGTTAGTGCGCACCATGGCTCCTCAGGTGATCGCCGTGGACGAGGTGGGAAGCGAGGAGGACTGCAGGGCCATGGAGTATGTGATGAATTGCGGCTGCCGGATTTTAGCCACGGCTCACGCTTCGTCCCTGGAGGAGCTGGGTCTTCGGCCCGTCTTTGGGCGCTGGCTTTCCGAGCGGCGATTCGGCCGGTATGTGCTGATTGAGAAGGAGAGGGAGGACGTGTTTTACCGTGTCTGCGGAAAGGACGGGCTCACGCTGTGGAGAGGCAGGAGGAGCGAGAAATGATGAGAGCTGCGGGGATGGTGATGATTGTTGCCGCCTGCAGCGGCCTGGGTTTTCGCCAAGCTTTGCTCTACAGCCGCAGAATAAAGGAGTGCGAGCAGATCGCCAGAAGCGTCCAGCTGCTGCTTGGGGAGATTCGCTTTCGGCATCTGCCGCTGGAGGAGGCCATGCGGCGGGCGGGAATGGTGGAAAGCGGCCCCTTCGCCGTCTTTCTCGGACGGTTGGCCGGGCGTCTGTCCGGCTGTGACGGGGGGAGCTTCTATGCGCTCTGGCAGGAGGAACTGGAGGTCTATCTGGGACAAAGCCTGCTGGGGGAGGAGGCGGAACTTTTGCGCTATCTGGGACAGCAGCTGGGGCAGTTTGATCTGGAGGCTCAGCTGGGAAATCTGTCTCGTTTTCTGGACCAGTGGAGGATGCAGACCGAGGAGCTAAAGAAGCAGGAGGAGAGAAAAGGAAGGCTGTACCGTTATCTGGGGGTGTTCGCCGGCTTTTTCCTGGTGATTTTACTGATGTAGGAGGAGAAAATGTCGATCGATCTCATTTTTCGAATCGGGGCGGTGGGAATCCTGGTGTCGGTGCTGTGCCAGGTGCTGAAGCACAGCGGCAGGGAAGAGCAGGCTTTTCTCACCAGTCTGGCGGGCCTTCTTTTGGTGTTGTATTGGGTGATTCCCTATATATATGAGCTATTCGAGACCATACAGCAGCTGTTCGCGCTGTGAGCGCTGGGGAGGTGAGATGCAGTGGATGTGATTTCTGTGGGCCTTCTGGGCCTTCTGGCAGTTTTGGTGGCCGTGCAGCTGAAGGCTGTCCGCAGTGAATATGCAGTGTATGCGGCACTGGCGGCTGGACTGGTCATCGCCTTTTATACGGTGGGACGGCTGGGGGCAGTGGCGGAGACGGTGGAGCAGTTTATGGATGCGCTGCCGGTGGACGCGGTGTATATAATGACTCTCCTAAAAATGATCGGGATCACCTACACAGTGCAGCTGTGCGCCGGTTTGTGCAAGGATGCCGGATACAGCTCTATCGCCGGTCAGATCGAGACCTTTGGCAAGCTCACTCTTTTGTCTTTGGGACTTCCTGCGGTTCTGTCTCTGCTTGATACGGTCAGAGCTTTTCTCTACGAGGGGCTGCAGTGATGGAAGGCGGCAGAAGAAGGCCGAGGAATATTTTCCTTTCTGCGCTTTTTTCTCTTTTTCTGTTTTTGTGTTTCTTCTGCCCTGAAGCGGCGGCCAGTCAGCCGGGGGAGGAGGGTGGGGAGGAGGATATCTCCCAGGCGCTTTCCTCTTATGATTTTGACGGGATAGACGAGGTGCTCCGGGAGGCGCTGGGCGGAGAGAAGGTATCCTTCGGCGAGGTAGCAAAACAGCTGGCCTCGGGAAATCTTTCAGAGTTTTTCCGGCTTCTGGCCTCTTATCTGGATGATGCTCTGTTTGGCGAGCTGCGCACAGGGCGCAATGCAGCCTGGCAGATCCTTCTGCTCGCCGTCATGGGAGCGGTGTTTGCCAATCTGGCCCATGCTTTTCCCGACGGCCAAATTTCGCAGACGGCATTCTACATCCTGTATACCGTGCTGGCCGCGTTGCTTTTGACGGCCTTTGGCACGGCGGTGACGGTGGCTGCCGAGGCTTTTTCTGTCATCGCAAGGCTGATGAACGCTTTTCTGCCGGTATTTTTTGTGGCGGTGGCTGTTCAGGGACAGCTTACGGCGGCAGCCATGTATGAGTTTACCATGCTGCTCATCCGGGCGGTGCAGTGGTTCTTTGAAAATATTGCCGTACAGGGGGTGAAGGCCTGTGTGGTGCTGAGACTTTTGGAAGGAATGTTTTCCGAGGAAGTTTTGAGCCGGCTGACAGGACTCATGTACAGTCTGCTGAAATGGTCGGTGAAGGCGGCTTTCGGCCTGGCTGTGGGATTTCAGACGGTGCAGGCTCTTCTCCTTCCCTATATGGATGCGGTGAAGGGCGGCGTTCTTTTAAAGCTGGCCGGTCTGATTCCGGGAGTGGGAAATGGGGTGGAGACGGCGGCGCAGATGGCTCTGGGTACGGCGGCTCTGGTGAGAAATGGTATCGGGGTGGCCGGAGTGATTGCTCTGGTGTTGGTATCACTGGGTCCTTTGTGCAAACTGGCTTTTTTTGCCCTTCTCTACCATGTGCTGGCCGCAGTGCTGGAACCTATCTCCGATAAAAGAATCCCTAAGGCGGTGGCGGCCGTAGGGGAGGGCTGCGGTCTGCTTTTAAAGATTATGGGCTGCGGAATTCTGCTCTTTGCCATAGCGGTGGGTGTAGCCTGCGCCTGCTTCGGCAGGGTGAGCTGAGCGGCAGATGAATTGATCCGAGAATTGCTCAAAGGGTAAGCCGGCCGAATGTGCCGGCCGGATGTGTGCGGCTTTAGAGAGGCGGTAAAGATGACGGATTGGATATATGGAATAGCGGCGGTGCTGATTTTGGGAGGAGTTGCCGCGGAGGCTGTGCCGGAAGGAACCTGGCGCAAGTATGTGCGCCTGTTTTCGGGCGTGCTGCTGATCCTGGCGGCTGCGTCCCCGGTGCTGTCCCTGTTTGGGATAGCGGACCGGGCAGCCCTGTCCTATGAGGAAGGTCTGTTTTCTTCCTGGGTGGATCAGATCCGGATGCAGACGGCGGGGACGGAGTGGGAGGAAGAGGCGCAGCGGCGGCAGGAGGAGGCCTTTGCAGAACCTCTGGCAGCCCTGGCCGAGAGCTTTGGCTATCGGATGGAAAGCTTTTCTGTGGAGTGGAGGGAGGGCGAGCCGTCGGCCATACGCCTGACTGTCAGTGAAATCGTCCAAAATGCAGCTTTGGGGGAGTCAGGGCAGGCCGGTTTGCAGACTGCAAGACAGGGGGAGAGCATCGAAGAGGTTGCTCCAGTGAGTCCTGTGGGGGAAATACAGAATGAGGCAGAGATATCGGAGACGGCGAAGGCGCAGGTAGAGGCGCCGGCCGAAGAGACAGCTGAAGAGACTGCGGTCTACTACGAGCCGTCGGAGCTTCGCACGCTTCACGAGGCTCTTGGCGCAGCGTTTTCGCTTTCTCAGGATCAGGTGACCATCTATCTTGTGCGGGAGGGTGAAGGATGAAGGAAAAGGGTTTTTCGTGGAAAAGATTTTTCGGCGATTTGGGCAACCGAAAATTTATCCTTCTTCTGGCGGCAGGTCTTATCCTGGCGATGCTGGCATTTCCCGCTGGTTCGCCGGGAGCAGACGAGGAGGAAACCGCACAGGCGCAGGAAGCGGGACAGACGGCAGGAACGATGAGCTATGCCGAGGAGCTGGAAGCGCGGTTGGTGGATATGCTGTCTGCCATCGAGGGCGCCGGCCGGGTGGAGGTGATGGTGACACTCGCCGCTTCCTCGGAGCAGGTGCTCCAAAACGATGTCTCGCGGCAGGAGAGTGTGACCAGGGAGACCGATGCCCAGGGCGGGGTGAGGGACAATTACGATGTGAGCGAGGACAGTCAGACCGTTCTCGTCGGAGGAAACGGCGGCGAACCCTATGTGGTCAAGGAGCTGATGCCCCAGGTGGAGGGGGTGGTGGTGGCCTGCGAAGGAGGCGATCGGGCCAGCGTTCAGGCGGAAATCTCTGCCGCAGTGCAGGCATTATTTGATATCCCCACACATAAAATTAAAGTATGTAAGATGGCTTCACAGCCGTAATGAGAAGGAGCGTTACCGTATGAGACGAATTTTAAAGAAGAATCAGGTAGTATTGACTTTGTTAGCGGTGATGATTGCGGTGGCCGGATATCTGAATTATACCGCCGACAACAAGGACGCGGACTCCCAGGCGGCAGCCTCCGGGGAGGAAAATGTGGTCGATGAGCTGCTTGATATTTCCGATGAGGATATTCTGGCGGAGAATGAGGCGCTTTCCTCGGCTCTCCAGGAGACCTTGGCCGGAAGCGGGGAGACGACTGCCGCCGCAGAGAGCGCGGCCTCCGGTGAAACGGCTGCAGGAGAAGCCGGCGCACAGGCGGAAGCGGGAAGCGAGGCCTCCGGCGATGCCACTCTTGACAACGCCCAGGATGCGGAGAACGATACGCCGGGGACAGCGATTTTGACCGGAGGGAGCACAGTCCTGGACTATGTGGCCAGTGTCCAGCTTTCCAGAGAGCAGACCAGGGCCAGAAATAAGGAGACCCTGATGGAGATTATCGACAATGCCAATGTGGATGAGGCGCAGAAGCAGGAGGCGATCGACAGTATGCTGAATCTGACGGCCATCGCCGAGAAGGAGACGGCGGCAGAATCTCTGCTGGCGGCCAAGGGCTTCGAAAATTGTATCGTGTACATAAACAATGATTCGGTGGATGTGGTGGTGGGACGCACATCCTTAACCGATGCCGAGAGAGCGCAGGTGGAGGATATTGTAAAGCGCAAGACCGAGGTCAGCGCTGACAAGATTGTCATCACCCTGCTGGAGATGGGGAGTGAGTAAAATAATTGTTTTCCCCTTGCAAAACTGTCCATATTTGGGTAGAATAAAGGATAAGACGGAGGATGTCCGTTTTTTGCGGGCATACTTTGTGCAACAGGAAGAAACATAGGAGGTAACTGCTGTGAGTGAAGCATTGGCCAATAGAAGTACCCATATGGTATACGAGAAGGATAAGGTGGGCGAGGTACAGATTGCCGATGAAGTGATCGCCATTATTGCAGGGCTGGCCGCCACCGAGGTGAAGGGCGTAGCGTCCATGGCCGGCAATGTGACCAATGAGCTGGTGGCAAAGCTGGGAATGAAGAACCTGTCCAAGGGTGTAAAGGTGGAGGTCTTTGACACCACCGTATCTGTGGATCTGGCGCTGAATCTGGACTATGGCTACAGTATTCCGGCTGTCTGCAGCAAGGTGCAGGAAAAAGTAAAAACGGCCATCGAGAACATGACCGGTTTTTCCGTGCTGGATGTAAACGTCAAGGTGGCCGGAGTAAATCTGGAGCCTGCCAAATAAGAAAAAGAGAAGCGGGGGGATATCCCGACATCCCTGTCTTATGCAAAACCGCGCCTGCGGGGGTCAAACCCGGCGGGCGCGGTATTGCGGCGTAAGCAGAGTGTCGGGGCGTCCCCTTTTCACGCGGTAAAGATTCGGAGGAAAAATTTATGACAAGGCACGAATCCAGAGAGCATATTTTCAGAATGCTGTTTCGGCGGGATTTTTATGCGGCGGACGAGTGGAGGGAGCAGGCGGAGAGATATCTGAATTCCCTGGAAGAACAGGAGGGACGGCAGCTAAGCGAGGAAGATAAGCAGGCTCTCTTGGATAAAACGCTGGCCGTCTGCGATAAGGCGGCGGACCTTGATGAGAGAATCGACGAGGCAGCTGAGGGCTGGAAGACGAAGCGGATGGGCAAGGTGGATCTGACTGTGCTGCGCCTGGCCCTCTATGAGATGGCTTACGATGAGGAGGTCCCCACCAAGGTGGCCATCAATGAAGCGGTGGAGATCGCCAGAAAGTTTGGCGGGGATGAGTCCCCCAGCTTTGTCAACGGTGTGCTGGCCCGCCTGGTGGACCGGGATCCGGTATGAGCACAGCCAGCGTCTATACGGTATCCCAGGTCAACAGCTACATTAAAGGAATGTTCGTTCAGGACTTTCTGCTGTCCGGCCTCTGTGTGAGGGGCGAGGTTTCCAATCTGAAGTATCACACTTCAGGTCACGTCTATTTTACGCTCAAGGATGAGGGCGGCTCCATTGCCGCCGTCATGTTTGCCGGCAGTCGCCGGGGTCTTGCTTTTCCCATGCAGAACGGACAAAAGGTGCTGGTCACCGGACAGATCAATGTATATGAGAGAGAAGGGCGCTATCAGCTCTACGCCAGACAGATCGAGCTGGACGGCCTGGGCGAGCTGTACCGCCGCTTTGTGGAATGCAGAGAGCGGCTGGCGGAGAGGGGAATGTTTGCCGCTGAGTACAAGAGAGCCATTCCGTCTTTTGTCCGTGTGCTGGGGGTGGTGACTGCGCCTACCGGTGCAGCTATCCGGGATATCATAAACGTTGCCCATCGAAGAAATCCCTATGTACAGATCATCCTCTCCCCGGCCCAGGTCCAGGGCGAGGGGGCGCCGGAGAGTATTGCCGCCGCCATCGAGAGACTGGACCGGCTGCATCCGGACTGCATGATCGTGGGCAGGGGCGGAGGGTCCCTGGAGGATCTGTGGGCCTTTAATGAGGAGATCGTGGCGCAGGCCATCTTTGACTGTGATACGCCGGTGATCTCAGCCGTGGGCCATGAGACGGACACGACCATCGCCGACTATGTGGCAGACATGCGGGCCCCTACGCCTTCGGCCGCTGCAGAGCTGGCGGTCTATGACTGCCGGGCATTCCTGGACTCCCTGCGGGAAAAGAGGGCTCTGCTTATCCGGCGGATGGCAGACAGGCTGTCCTGGGAGAGGGAGAGGCTCAGAAGCGGGCAGCTGCGCCTCAGACTATACCGCCCGGAGTACCGCATCGCCAGTCTGCGCCAGAGTCTCATAGATATGGAAGAACGGCTGCGAACCATCATGGAGCACCGACTGGAGGGCGAGCGTCACCGTCTGGGCCTTTTGGCCTCCCGACTGGAGGCGATGAGCCCTCTAAAGAGGCTGGGCGGAGGCTATGCCTATGTGACGGATGAAAGCGGACGGGGCGTGCTGTCGGCGTCGCAGGTCCACGGCGGAGAGCGGCTGAACGTCCATGTGCGGGACGGCTCCTTCGTTGTGCGTGTGGAAGAAAACAGGGATACGGAGGCATAGAAGACAGATGGGACAGAAGACGGAGACGCGAAAGGAAAAAGAACAGAAAAAGGATTATACCATGGAGGAGGCTTTTGCCCGGCTGAATGATATTCTGGGACAGCTGGACGAGGGCGGTCAGAGTCTGGAGGAGGCCTTTGATCTCTACGCCGAAGGGATGGAGATGGTGCGCCTGTGCAATGAAAAGATCGACAGGGTGGAAAAAAAGTGCCTGGTCATCGATGAGAATGGAGAGAGCCATGAATTTTGAAGAACAGATGAAACAGCGGACAGAGGAAGTGGAGGCTGTGATCAGAAAGAGTCTGCCGGAGGAGACCGGCTTCCAGAAAACGGTGCTGGAGGCCATGAATTACAGTGTACTGGCCGGAGGCAAAAGACTGCGGCCCATGCTGATGGAGGAGACCTGGCGGATGTTCGGCGGCGAGGGAGAGGAGATCGGCCTTTTTATGGCCGCCATCGAGATGATTCACACCTCCTCTCTGATTCACGATGATCTGCCGGCCATGGACGGAGATGAGTACCGCCGGGGACGCAAGACCACCTGGGTGCAGTACGGGGAGGATATGGCGATTCTGGCGGGGGACGGCCTGATGATTTTTGCCTTTGAGGTGGCGGCCGGGGCCTTTGCCCGGACGGCTCACCCGGAGAGAGTGGGGGAGGCTGTGCGGATCCTGGCGGCCAAGACCGGAATATATGGGATGATCGGCGGCCAGACCGTGGATGTGGAGCTGACCGGGCGCCCCATGTCCGGCGAGCAGCTGGATTTCGTCTATCGCCTGAAGACCGGAGCGCTTCTGGAGGCGTCGATGATGATCGGAGCGGTGCTGGCGGGAGCGGATGCAGAGCAGGTGAAGGCGGTGGAGCGGATCGCCTGCGATCTGGGCGTGGCCTTCCAGATACAGGACGATATATTGGATCTGACCAGCACCCAGGAAGAGCTGGGAAAGCCGGTGGGAAGCGATGAGAAAAACAGCAAAAACACCTATGTGAGCCTCTATGGCATGGAGGCGGCGAAGGCGGAGGTGGAGAGATTGTCCCGCCGGGCTCTGGAGGGACTGAGAAGCTTTGCGGGGCGAAGCGCATTTCTGGAGGAGCTGTTTGTCTATCTGATTCACCGCAGAAAATAAAAAGAGCAAAAAGAGAAAGAAGGAGACTTCATGAAGGAACGCCTGGATGTGCTGCTGGTAAAAAGAGGGCTGGCCGATTCACGGGAGAAAGCCAAAGCCATCATCATGGAAGGCATCGTCTACGTGGACGGCCAGAAGGAAGACAAGGCCGGCACGACCTTTGATGAGGAGGCCGTCCTGGAGGTCAGGGGAGATCGGCTCCCCTATGTGAGTCGGGGCGGATTGAAGCTGGAGAAAGCGATGCAGGTCTTTGATCTCGACCTGACCGGAAAGGTCTGCATGGATGTGGGAGCCTCCACCGGAGGCTTTACCGATTGCATGCTGCAGAATGGAGCGGTCAAGGTCTACGCGGTGGATGTGGGCCGCGGCCAGCTGCACTGGAAGCTGCGGGAGGATCCCCGTGTGGTGTGCATGGAGCGGACCAACATCCGTTATGTGACCCCGGAGGATATAGGCGAGGCTGTTTCCTTTGCCTCCGTGGATGTATCTTTTATCTCTTTGACCAAGGTTTTAGGCCCCTTGCGCGAGCTTTTGACGCCCACGGCCCAGGTAGTCTGCCTGGTTAAGCCCCAGTTTGAGGCGGGCAGGGAAAAGGTGGGAAAAAAAGGCGTGGTGCGCGACAGGGCGGTTCACCGGGAGGTCATTGAGAAGGTCATCGATTTTGCTGTATCGCTGGATTTTCAGATCTTAAATCTGGACTATTCGCCCATCAAAGGACCGGAGGGCAATATTGAGTATCTGCTGTATCTGGGGAAGGGTGAGAAAGAAGCCTCAGCAGAGACAGCTGTGGATGTGAATTTGACAGTAGAGAGGGCGCACGAGGCACTATGAAAAATTTTATGTTGATTGCCAACAGCGGCAAAGAGGAAGCGGTCCGCATGGCAGGGAGAGTGAGAGAAAAGCTGACCGCTATGGGCTGTGTCTGCACCGATGCTCCCCATGACGATACGGAGTGCGTGCTGGTCTTTGGCGGAGACGGGACACTTTTGCAGGCCGCCAGAGAGTTTCGGGACAGACATCTGCCCTTCCTGGGAATCAATCTGGGCAATCTGGGCTATCTGGCCGAGGTGGACCGTGATCATGTGGACGATGCCATCCGCCTGCTGACCCGGGGTGAGGTCTCCTTTGAGGAACGGATGATGCTCCTGGGACGTGTGGAGAGAGGAGGGCGTACCCTCTATGAGGATGTGGCCCTCAATGATATAGCCATAGGGGGCAGAGGACTGACCGTCCTGCATTTTAAGGTGTACGTGGACGGCGAATATCTGACTACATATCAGGCCGACGGGATGGTGGTGGCGACGCCCACCGGATCCACCGGATACAATCTGTCGGCCGGCGGTCCGGTGGTCAATCCCCGGGCGTCCCTGATCGTTCTGACGCCGGTATCCCCCCACACGCTGATCAGCCGAAGCATTGTGCTGGAGTCCCGCTCGGCGGTAGAGCTGGAGATGATGGAGCATCCTTCCCGCAAAAATGCTCTGGGACTGGCCGCTTTTGACGGCAACGAGGTGGCAGAGCTGCTGCCCGGAGACAGAATCCGAATCTGCCGGGCAGAGGAGACGGTAAGGCTGATTAAATACAACAAGCAGAGCTTCCTGGAGGCACTGAGAAAAAAGATGGGGGACAGATAAAAAGCAGAATAACCGAAAAAAGAAATAGCAGGAAAATAGAAAATATAGCAGGAGGACAGATGAAAGGGAGACGGCAGGATAAAATTTTAGAAATTATTGAAAAATATGAGATCACGACCCAGGAAGAGCTGGCTGAGCGCCTGAATGCCGAGGGCTTTTCCGTGACCCAGGCTACCGTGTCCCGGGATATCCGGGAGCTGCATCTGTCCAAGGTGCTCTCCGAGGATGGACGGCAGAGATATGCGGCCATGCCGGGAAAGGAGGAGGCGGTGACGGGCCGCTATATGGATGCCTTTCGGGCCGGCTTCGTCTCCATGGACATGGCCCAGAATATTCTGGTGATACGGACGGCCTCCGGGATGGCCGGCGCGGTGGCGGCGGCCCTGGATGCCCTGAATTTCACGGAAATCGTGGGCAGCATCGCGGGGGACGATACGATCATGTGTGCCGTGCGCAGCGTGGAGGAGACGAGAGAGCTGATGGAGAAGATCCGCCGCCTGCTGTAGGCCTGCCTTTAGTCTGGGGAGGACGTTTTATGCTTTTGACCATACATGTAAAAAATTTTGCCTTGATCGATGAGGCGGAGCTGAATTTGGGCGAGGGTGTGCAGATTCTGACCGGAGAAACCGGCGCGGGCAAATCCATCCTGATCGATGCGGTGACGGCGGCCCTGGGCGGCAAGACTGGGCGCGACGTGGTCCGTGCGGGAGCGGACAGCGCTCTGGTGGAGTTAGTGTTTGCCGTGGACGAGGAGGATAAGCGTGAGGCTCTGGAGCAGCTGGGCGTCCGCCTGGAGGACGGGCAGCTGATCGCCAGCCGCAGGATAAGCGGCGGCCGCAGCGTCTGCCGGCTGAATGGAGAGACGGTGCCGCAGTCCCTGGTCCGCCGCGCCACGGAGCTTTTGATCGACATTCATGGGCAGCATGAGCATCAGTCTCTGTTAAACAAGGCAAAGCATCTGGAGATACTGGATGAGTTTATCCGGGATCGCGCTGCCGAGATAAAGAGTCAGCTGAAAAAAAATTATGAGCGCTATCGGGCATTAAAAAAAGCGGCCGGTGAGTTTGCCATGGACGAGGAGAGCCGTCTGCGGGAGATGGATTTCTGCCGCTATGAGATACAGGAGATCGACAGCGCCGGGCTTAAGCCCGGCGAGGAGGAGGAACTGGCTGTTTCTTATCGGCGGATGGCTAATTCCCGCCGGATCGTGGAGGGGATGAACCGGGTCTATCAGCTCTTGGACGCTGAGGCGGAGGATTCGGCCGTGGCCCGCGTCGGTGCGGCGGCCAGAGAGGTGACGTCCTTAGCCGAATACGATGAAGGACTGTCGAATATTCAGGAGCAGCTCTATTCCATCGACAGCCTGATGGAGGACCTGCGGCGGGAGATCAGCGATTATATTGAGGAAATGACGTTCGACGAGGAGCAGTTTCGTCAGGCGGAGGACAGGCTGGACCGAATCCGCAGCCTGCAGGCCAAGTACGGAGCCGACTATGAGGCGGTCATGGCCTATCGGCAGGAGAGAGAAGAGAGATTAAATGCTCTGGAGCGCTATAATGAGCGCCGGGAACAGACAGAAAGAGAATACAAGGCTGTCTGCGCGCGGCTGGAAGACCTGTGCGATCAGCTCTCTCATCTGCGGCAGGCGGAGGCCGTCCGGCTCACCAGATCCATCCGCCAGGCTCTGGTGGATCTGAATTTCTTGGATGTGCAGGTGGAGATGGAATTCAAAAAATTGCCGGAGTTCCACGAAAACGGCTGGGACGAGGCGGAATTTATGATCTCCCTGAATCCGGGCGAGAAGCTTAAGCCTTTGTCTCAGGTGGCCTCCGGCGGCGAACTGTCCCGGATCATGCTGGCTATCAAGTCCGTGCTGGCGGACACCGATGACATCCCCACGCTGATTTTTGATGAGATCGACACCGGCATCAGCGGACGGACCGCCCAGAAGGTGGCAGAAAAGCTGTCCGCCATCGGCAGGCGTCATCAGGTGCTGTGCATTACCCATCTGGCTCAGATTGCCGCCATGGCCGACCGCCATTTTCTCATTGAAAAGGGCGTGGCGGACGGCAAGACCAGAACCGTGGTCAAAAGCCTCGATGACAGAGCCAGTGTGGCGGAGCTGGCCCGCCTGATCGGCGGGGCGCAGATGACCGACACTACCTACCGCCATGCGCAGGAGATGAAGGAGCTGGCGGAGCAGGCGAAAAAAAGCCAGAGCTGAAAGAGCTGTCCCGGCCAGAGCTCTCAGCTGCCGCCAGCCGCTTCCTCCAGCATATTTTCCAGGAAAATGCCATAGCCCCTGGTGCTGTCCTGGACAAACACATGGGTCACTGCTCCCACCATTTTTCCGTCCTGGATGATGGGGGAGCCGCTCATGCCCTGTACAATTCCGCCGGTCAATTCCAGCAGCTCCGGGTCTGTGACCTGGATGACCATTCCTTTGTTGTTTCGGCTGCTTAAATCCACCCTGGTGATTCGAATTTCATAGTCTTTTACCTGGCCGTCCACTGAACAGCGGATGTAGGCGGGGCCTACGGACACATCCTGACGGTACCCCACCGGCATGCACTCCAGCTGGTTAAATTGGGCCAGGGCGCTTTCCGACAGCTGACCATAGATTCCCCGGTCAGTGTTTTTGGTGATCTCTCCCAGAAGATTGGACTGGCTGTAGTTGATAACGCCGGCTAAGGAGCCGGGGGTTCCCATGCTGCCTTTGATGATGGAACGGATGGTGGCCTCATAGAGAGCGCCGCCGTCGTCTTCAATGAGCTGACCTGTGTCGGAGTCGCTGATGCCGTGGCCCAGGGCGCCGAAACCGCCGCTCATGTCCACATAGGAGAGCGTGCCGATTCCCTGGGTGTCGTCCCTGACCCAGATACCGGCCTTATATTCCCCCACAGCTGTCTGAACTACAGGAAGACGTACTTCCACTTCCTCTTCATCCCTGCGGATTCGCAGGATGATATCCTCCCCGCCGGTGGAGCAGATCGCCTCCACCAGCTCTTCTTTGGTGGATACAGGCGTTCCGTCCGCCTCCAGGATATAATCGCCGGAATGGACGATGCCTGCGGCAGGCTCCGAGGTGACGCCGTCCAGACCGGTGACCGGCCCTGTGCCTACGATCATGATTCCATCGGTCTCCAGATAAATGCCGATGGGACAGCCGCAGGGAATCACCATCTCATTGTCCACCACTTCCACTTCGATATCCTGAAAGTGAAACAGACCAAAGAGGTTGAGCTCCAGTCCATAGGTGCCTGTCTCATCCGAATACAGAGAAAAACCTTCGTCCAGAAGCACATGAATCTGGTCCGAAGGAATATTGGAAGCATCCGTCAGGGTTACTTCCTGATCCTGCGCGGTGAGAGTTGCCGTCAACGGCAGCTGCAGGCAGATTTCGCTTTCTTCTCCGCAGACCACACGGAGCTTTTCGGGAATCATTCGTTTTAAATAATAAATTGAGAAGAATCCGGTAAAAATAATGCTGACAAGCAGGACTCGGATCAGAAATCTTCTCAGTATTTGTTTTTCTGACATAAAAGACCTCCGCATCTACAGTGATTTTCCCTGTTAGTATGTGAAGATTATCCGAAATCACACATAGATTTTTTGTTCGATATGGAAAAAAGACGCCAGCATATGGAGAATTCTGGAGGTGTCCAGGGGCATAAGCAGACAAATCCATTCTCTTCGCTTCGACAAAAAAGGTGTGAATTCGGAAGACGGAGGCGGCAGAAAAATTAAAAAAATGTCGAAATTCATCTGTTATAGGGGAAAGCATCAAGAAAAAAGGAAGACAAATGCGATAGGATATTCTTGGAATTTGACATCGATTTGCTATAATCTTTTTTGCAGCTCATAAAACCGGCAGCCGGGACGAATTCGCCCGGGTTTTGGAGAAAGAGAGGTAAATCGGACAGAAAGGGGAGACATGACTGTCGAGCCGGTGACAGGTCATGCGGGGAGGCTCATGCCAAAGTGGAATGTGGCGATTGCTGAGGACAACGAAGAAACATTGAATATGATTGATGAAGGGCTGAGACAGGAAGGGGAATTTGAGATTGTCGGAAAGGCATCGGATGGGAAGACCCTCTATCAGATTGTGAAGGAGAAAAGGCCGGATATTGTCATCTTGGACCTGATCCTGCCAAAACTGGACGGCTTGTCCTTGATGGATAAAATACATAAGGATCCCGAGATCGGCAAATGTCCTGATTTTATTGTGATCTCTTCCATTGGCGAATCACGCATTACGGAGAGCGCCTTTCGGCTGGGGGCCGTCTACTATATGCTCAAGCCTTTTGATCAGGATAATCTGACGGAACGCATTCGGTCCCTCAGAAGTATTCCCAGCGAGAGAAACCTGATGGCAAGACGCAATGAGAGGGTGATCCGGACGCAGGAGGAGACATTTGCGGAAAAGACGGATTGTTACAGACACAGAGGAGAGCCCTGGCGGGCGGATAAACTGCCGGAGGAGGAGCTGGAGCAGATCGTGACGGAATTGATTCATGAGGTGGGTGTGCCGGCGCACATTAAAGGATACCAATACCTGAGGGAAGCCATCTGCATGTCGGTGCGGGACGTGGGCCTTTTAAATTCCGTGACGAAAATTCTCTATCCCAGCATAGCGAAGAAATACCAGACTACGGCCAGCCGTGTGGAGCGCGCGATCCGCCACGCCATTGAAGTGGCCTGGACCAGAGGAAGACTGGAGACCATCGAGGAGCTTTTCGGCTATACGGTCAATACGGGGAAGGGAAAACCTACCAATTCGGAGTTTATCGCCCTGATTGCTGACAAAATTAGACTGGAAAATAGGAAAAATCGCTAAAAAAGTCTTTTCACCTGCCCCAATATCCTGTATACTATAGTCAGGTTTATAGTGGCTGCAGTTAAGCATGCAGCCACGATATATTACCAATGGGAGGAAGCACTCATGAAAAAAGTTTGTTTTATCGCGTCAGAATGTGTCCCCTTTGTAAAAACCGGGGGGCTGGCGGACGTGGTTGGTTCGCTGCCCAAGTATTTTGACAAGGAAAAATTCGACGTGCGCGTCATTATTCCGGATTATACCTGCATTCCGGAGACCTACCGCAGCCAGATGCAGTACCGGACTCATTTCTATATGAACTACAACGGGAGAGACCGCTATGTGGGCATCATGGAAATGGACTATGACGGCATTCACTATTATTTTGTTGACAACGAGGAGTATTTCTCCGGTCCCGGCCCCTATACCGATATGTTCTATGATCTGGAGAAGTTTGCCTTCTTCTGCAAGGCAGCCCTGTCGATTTTGCCGGTGGTGGATTTCCGTCCCGACATTATCCATTGCCATGACTGGCAGACCGGTCTGATCCCGGTGCATTTGAAGGATAAATTTGCCGGCGGCGAGTTTTACCGCGGGATCAAGACGGTCATGACCATACACAATCTGAAATTCCAGGGCGTCTGGGATGTGAAGACGATCCAGAGGCTCTCGGAGCTCAGCGATTATTACTTCACGCCGGACAAGCTGGAGCACTACAAAAACGGCAATATGCTCAAGGGCGGCATCGTCTATGCGGACTATGTGACGACGGTCAGCGAGACTTACGCCAGAGAGATTCAGACTCCTTTCTACGGCGAGAACCTGGACGGGCTGATGCGGGCCCGCTCCGGTCAGCTGTGGGGCATCGTCAACGGCATCGATTACGATGTGTACAATCCGGCCACAGATAAGCTGATCGAACGCCGCTACACGGTGGATACCTTCCGCCGCGACAAAGTAAAGAACAAGATCGCCCTTCAGAAGGAACTGGGCCTCAGGGATGACCCCAAGGTCATGATGATCGGCATTGTCTCCCGCCTGACGGATCAGAAGGGCTTTGATCTGATCCAGTGCGTCATGGATGAGCTCTGTTCCGATGCCGTGCAGCTGGTGGTTTTAGGCACCGGCGACGCCAAGTATGAGAATATGTTCCGTCACTACGACTGGAAGTATGCGGATACCGTCTCGGCCATGATCTGCTATAATGAGGCCATGTCTCATAAGATCTATGCTTCCTGCGACGCCTTCCTGATGCCGTCCCTTTTCGAGCCCTGCGGCCTGAGCCAGCTGATGAGCCTGCGCTACGGCACGGTGCCCATTGTGCGTGAGACCGGCGGCCTGAAGGACACGGTGGAGCCCTATAATGAGTACGAGAAGACGGGCACGGGATTTTCTTTTGCCAACTACAATGCCCATGAGATGCTGGGCACCATCCGCTATGCGGAGCAGATCTTCTACGACAAAGAGCGCGACTGGAATAAGATCGTGGAGCGCGCTATGCGCAAGGACTTCTCCTGGAAGGCTTCCGCAAAGAAATATGAAGAGCTCTACAACATTATGTAAAAAGCGCCGGTGTGTAAGATTTCATATTCTTTTTCTCTATGAGATTTGCCTTTCGGCGTGAAAGAAAAAAGTGCTGTGCCCTAGATCACAATTTACGGCTCAGCACTTTTTTGTATGCCTCAGATGTCCCCTGGTACAATAATGGGATAATATCTCTCAATTGCGTATTGAAGTTAAATGTGATATATTTATGTTACGGGAAAACCAGAGCACATAAAGGCGGCCTACCCTCCCATTATCGGAGGGGCAAACCCTCCAGACCAAAGAGGAAAGGAGGGCGATGCCAATGTATGTTACATATGCTGATTTGATTCAGCTTTTAATATTCATTGTCGCTCTTGTCGGTCTTATTATTGTAATTTCTGATGCGGCTTTGCTGCAATCTGAAAAACAAGACGAAGGTAAGTCTGTCAAGAAAAAACACTTGATATAAATCTTGCAAAAACCTAGTAAATAAGCCACTTTCAGGCATGTAAGGCAATGTTTTGTTGCAATGATGATGCAAATGCGAAGAAGTCCCCCTTTTCCGGCGGTGTGTCGGGCGAGGGGGATTGTTTTATTAATCATCGGGTAATGCCGCAATCATTTCTTGTATACTAAGATCTTTGTCTGGATCATTTTTTGCCATATCTAAAGTTGATTGCTTTGAATTTTGGTCTATACGTTTAATATATTCATGGAATTCTTTGATAGCTATATCTCGAAAATATTCATCTTCAAAAATTGATTCAATTATATTTGCCATTTGGATTTGTAAATCGTATTGGAATACCTTTTTTGTATTGTATTCGCTCAAGCGTTGTTCTATTTCGGATGTATCATGATCATCATTACTAAAAATGCTTATACGGCCGTTGTGGTGCATTAAAGAAATAGACTCTATTAGGGAGTGCAGGAAACGCGGAAAAAACACAAGCATTTGATTTAAAGCGTATAATTCGGCAGATTTTAACTTTCCCAAACGCTCAATATTGTCTACTGACAGTCCCGTTATCTCTGAAGCGTGACCCCATTCCACTTTTAAAACTTCTTCCTTGTTTCTACCGGTAAGATAAGATATATCACATTCAAGAATATCTGAAATTTTGGAAACTATTTCCAGATTAGGCACACGTTTATTGACAGTATATGAAGCTTCGTAGCTTTGTAAAGTTCTAGTGGTTATCCCTAATTTTTCTGCGAGCTGTTCCTGGGTCATATTTCTTTTTTCCCTTGCATATTGCAAACGTTCAGCAAAAATATTAGCAAATTTATCAGAGCACTTACTTTTATTCTCCCTTTTAGATGTGACCGTATTTGTTCGTATTTTCAATTTTAAATCACCTCATATTTACTATATTTGACCGTTGTTGTTCGTCCCATTATAACATATCATATAAGCGGATGCAAGACAATACGTAATGCGCTTGACGAAGCATTAAAAAAGGGAAGGAGATTATTTGATGAATTTTGCTACGAAGACTAGATTTACGGATCAGAATCTATTGGTTAATACTGAAAATCTGCAAAAAATATTACAATGCGGTCGGGTGACTGCCATTGAGATAGGGACGCAGGCAGAGGCTAGGATTCAGGTTGGCAGGAGAGTGTTGTGGAATGTAGAAAAAATCAAGAAATTTCTTGATCTTGTATCAGAGTAAAGGCTTTCAAAACGGGATGGGCGAGGGTAGTAATGATTGAGATAAAACGGACAGCGCTTGAACAGGAGCAGGAAATCCTCATGCACCGTTACAGACAATATGAGGCCATGCAACGAGATTTCAGTTTCGACCTGGATTTTTACAGTTATGCTGAAGAACAAATGCAGAAGTTGGACGATGCGGCCGATTATATTAGAAGCTTGCTTGAAGGACAGGGGGACGGACAATGACTCCGCAGGAAGAATACCGAGAAACAGAAAGATTTATTCGCTCAAGAAGTAAAAAAGTTGTTCCATATAAAAACGGTATTCGGTATTGTTGTCTGTATCATGATGACAAAACGGAAAGTGCATTCCTAACATTAGGGAACGATAAAGTCCTCCATTATTGTCAGGTCTGCGGAAGTATATATCATAGGTGTAAGAAGGACGCCGGACTATGGACAGACTATCAATCTTTGC
Source organism: uncultured Lachnospiraceae bacterium (assembly GCA_944380185.1). GTDB lineage: Bacteria > Bacillota > Clostridia > Lachnospirales > Lachnospiraceae > RGIG7193. Next base: position 9,343 of record CALWGV010000027.1, on the reverse strand, counting down.
AACAAACTGCGAAGCGGGTTTCTAAAAAACAATATTGGCTAGAAAAATATTCGCAAGCACGCTATGACTTTCATAATATCAGCACAGGAGAATATGTCAGCACTAAATTTAGAATTGTAGACCGAGACGGCAAAAAACAGTTTCCACAAGGCCATTATAACGACAATGTGTGGATTGATGGATTGGAGGGAATAGATATTTCTCTATCGGTTTTTTGTAGCGGACACATCGAACAACTTCAGCAGGCAATCAAACAAGGAACTCTGATTTGTTACACAGGGGGCGAGAAAGACACTCTCACTTTATGGAAGTATGGCTATGTCGCTTTTAGTTGTGGGGCGGTCAGAACATTTAAACAGGCACTAATCCCTTATTTAGAAGATGCAAATGTAATTGTGTTTGGAGACAATGATCCGCCAGGACGTGCTGATGCTGACAGGATTGCTGGATTAATAAATATGGTTGGAAGGGCAAAAGTCGTTATACCCCCAGATGTGCCAGAAAAAGGCGATATTTCCGATTATATGAGCAATCATACCAAAGAGGATTTACAAAGACTTATAGCTGAAAATCCAGCCGCAACAGATAAGTACTACGGCATCAAAAGCTACACCTTTAGAATTGGATAACGACATGTCTAAACAGTACAAAATCACCGGTCTGGAGCTGACATTAAAGAAACTGCATGCGGAACGGTACGAGGCGACAGACAAAGGCTTTGGACGTTTATTTGCAGAGGTATTTAAAGATAAGCACCGATATAATTCATCCAGAAAAGACTTCATGTTATATGATGGGAAACGATGGGTGGATGACACGGAGGGTCTAGCTGCCAGAGGTTCTGCAAAACAATTGTCGGATGCACTAATAAAATATGCTGTGGGAGTGGACACGGACGGGAAATACTTGAAAGCAGTAACACCGTTATGCAATATCCGTAATCGCAATAATATGCTTCAAGACAGCCGTGATATATATTATTTCAGTAATGAGGACTTAGACCAAAATGATTACATTTTAAACGTGCAGAATGGAACACTGGATTTAACACAGACGGAGCCTAAATTCAGGGAGCATAGCCCGGACATGCTGTTATCTAAAATCTGTAATGTAAAGTATGATCCATCTGCCAGTTGTCCAACATGGATAAAATTTTTGGATGAAATAATGCAGGGAGACAAAGATAAAATCCAGTATTTGCAAAAGGTTGCCGGCTTATCGCTAACAGGCAACACAGAGCAGGAAACATGCTTCATACTTTATGGGAGCACAACGCGGAACGGAAAAAGTACGTTTGTCGAAACACTTATATATCTACTGGGAGATTATGCGGTAAGCATGCGACCAGAGTCTTTGGCTATTAAGCAAAACTTGGATAGCAGGCAGGCTTCGGGCGATATTGCAAGACTGGCAGGATGTCGGTTTGTAAATGCTTCTGAGCCGCCGAAGCGGATGTTGTTTGATACGGCATTGCTAAAATCTTTATTGGGTCGGGATAGCATAACAGCCAGACATTTACATCAACGAGAATTTACGTTTATTCCCAAATTTAAGCTGGTGATGAACACAAATTATTTACCAACAATAACAGATGATACAGTGTTTTCATCTGGGAGGATTAATGTAATCAGTTTCGATAGACATTTCGAGCCAGAAGAGCAGGACAAACAGCTAAAGAATAAATTACGTACAGAAAAAGAACTGTCCGGAATTTTGAATTGGTGTATACAGGGATTGTATATGTACAGACAACAGGGGCTTGAGGCACCGCAGGCAATTCGAAAAGCAACTGAGAGTTATCGGGCTGACAGTGATAAGATAGGCAATTTTATTTCAGAGTGTCTGACTAAATCAGGAGATAATTGCAAGGCAAAGGATGTTTATGAAGCCTATTCCAAATGGTGTGATGAAAACGGATTTGGTACGGAAAATAAGTCAAATTTTTTTGCTGAATTAAAGACAAAAAATCTTTTTGCATCCTCAGGAACCGTAGATGGAAAAACCGTTAAAAACATCGTAAAGGGATATACGATAGAAACAGATTTTATTAGCTGTGAGCCAGGAGAAACCCTGCCTTTTAACTAAGAAAATAGGAGGATATGCAAAATGTGTAAAACGTATGTAAAAAACATAAAGAAATTGATTTTCAAAATGTCCCATGAAAAATGCACATTTTGCACAAAGCCAGTAAAATCAAGGGTTTCCAGGCCTTTAAGAATTAGAACGTACCTTATCTTGTAACGGATTTTCGGATTGGAGATGATAAATTGCAGACAGAATTTTATAGGAAATATATGCGCTCTGAAGCATGGGAGCAGAAGCGTCAACAGCGGTTAGCGATTGACGGTCATAAGTGTGTTATGTGTGACCGTCTAGAATCAACGTGCAAGGATGGATTGCAGGTTCATCATATTCATTATAAAGATTTCGGGCATGAAGACGTATACAATTCTCTAGTTTGCTTGTGTCCTCGGTGTCACAGGCTGATTCATAGGTTTTACAATAGGAGGCGCATGGCATGACAGATTTTAAGGATACAATCTACTGGCAGATATATGGTGATGTGTTTGCATTTCATAAAAAGTATGTAGAAGTCAAAGAAGATGACGAATATTGGCGACAAGTGATTTGTGAGGCAAGCATGTTGGATAAAAAATATGAGAATTTGCCTGAGAAAGAATTTGCCAAACAGTTGATCTTGGCAGTTTTGGACGAACTGGATCGATTGGCCAAAGAAAGGAGATCAGATGCGGAGAAAATATAAGATTGAGCTGGTGAATACACCAGAGAATTTGCGGCAGTTTTCAGGTTGGGAAGTCCGCAAGGTATACACCAGGGATAGTCCAGGAATTGTTTTGCAAAACCCAGACACAGGAGAGAAGCGCAAATTGATTATATCAAGATTATGTTTTGATGGTAGCAGTTTGCAAGTATCAAGGAGAGCTAACTATTGCGCACAAATTAACACACAAAAAAAGGGGTAAAAAATATGGCAAAAAGAACGGAAGAGGGCATGAGAACGACAGAGTTTGACCATTACAAGCCTGCTGGACGCGATTATCAGCCTCCGGATAGCCTGGATGATATGACTCAGGTTATACAGATGGGGCTGGAATCTTTAAAGGAAAGTAATGGAAGACAGGCTACTTATCCAGACACAATAGAGGGGTTTCAATCGCTTTACGAGGCGGGTGTCTCATACTTTGAGAGAATTAATGAAATAAATGAGGGCAGGAGTGAAGAATCAAAATTGGTAGTCCCGGATTTTGAGGGGCTGGCGATTTGGTGCAAAGTATCAAGGGTGACTTTGTTTAAATATGCAAATAGGGGCGGCGAATGGACTGAATTAATCGAGCTTTTTAAAACGTTGATTACATCCGCAAGAAAACAAATGACTACTACTTTTCGAGTACCGCCGATGTGGGAAGTCTTTAATTTGACAAACAATGCAGGATATTTAAACACATCAGAGTTTAAAATGAAAGTAGAAACTGATAATTCTGAAAAACCGATATTTATGTCGCAAGAAGAAATACATGAAATTGCAGAACAAGTAGAGCAGATAGATACAAAAGCGCTTTTAGAAGCATTGCCAGACGAATAAATAAATCCATTTTAATATTAGGGCATAAACAAATAATGGAAAGGTAGGATTGAGTAAATGATTGGTACATTTAATTTGGACACTGTGGACATGATGCTGAGGCGCGGAGAGGCTTTCCGGGTTGAGGTGCGGGAAATTGGGAAGGATGGCTTAGTGTTTGAGATACCAAAACGCGGAAAGTATGAAGCCAAGGTCTTAAAAATGAAGCCTACAAAATGGCAGCTGGCCAAGGTGGGCGATATGCTAACAGTACATATCCAAAATGATGGGGCATTATCTGTTACGCAGGTTTTGGAGATTGTACGGCTAAAGGATGGAGAGATTGCTGACCGGATTTTGTGCAAGGATTAGAGTGTATGGTAGGGGGAGGGGGTCTTATATGCGGCTATCCTGCGGCGGGGAGACCTGCAAAAGTTTAGTTTACAACAAAAAGGTCCCTTTCAAAAATTTCAAAAAAATAAAAAAGGCAAGGAGATACATGTATGGCAGTTTCAAAATCAACTATTAACCAGATCAATAAGCATTATCATCAATATTCTGACACTGTGCATGGTATAGATTTCTACAAAATACCAAAAGAACTGAAAAATATGTACGGAGTGAGCGCCCAAGATTTTGCGGACTATATCCAATTACCTTATTTCCGTACAAATGAAGGAAAAATCTTGGTCAATGAAAGTTATCCTGATTGGGAACTTATGCGTGATTTATTGCTGGCGCTGGATCGGTTACCGGACTCTTTACTGCTGGACATCTGCAAGATGGATGCAAACAGGTGGACAGAGGGTGAACTTAATAACCTGGAAGGGGACACTGTGGATGAAATGCTGCGCAAGGTGTTATATCGGTTGATACCTGAGATCATGTGGGCGCACGCATTCGGGCAAAATTAAATGAAGCAAATACCGGTCACACAGATGAGATGTGATCGCTAACCTCAAACAACTAGGAGGTATCACTATGGCAGATACTATTGACAGCCTGCAGATACAACTATCTGCGGATGCAGGTGTAGCAGAAGCTTCGCTTGATAAGTTGGCGGATGCCCTGCTTAAATTAAAAACAAATCTATCCGGGCTGAAATGGAAAAATCTTTCCGACTTCGATGGAGCCCTTAATAACCTACTAAAGACAACGAACAGCCTGAATCCAGGCAAAATAACCCAATACGCAAATGCATTATCTGGTCTCAACCAATCAGTTGCAGGCCTTAGCCAGTCAAATAAAACCATAAAATCAGCGGCGGCAGCCCTTGATCGTATATCTGGATTGGATTTCTCTAAGCTGCAAATCAGCGGTGATTTTTCCAGCCTTGAATCCCTGGGAAAAGGTATGGGCACCTTTGCGGACTCGGTCACTAAGCTATCACAAATAAAGGCCACTGATATTAACCGTTCTGTCAAAGCACTAGATAAACTGCAAAATATAAACCTTGACTCCCTTGGGCGTGGCTTACAGTCTATATCCGGAGCCGACTTATCCGCATTAAACGGACTAGGGACTGCATTTCAGGGCTTTACAGTCTCGCTTTCTGGGGCCGACAAGGTATCGGCTGGGACCAGCAAAATATTTAATTCACTGGCGCAGTTATCCGCCTCCGCTGTCAATTTGTCCACGGTACAGCAGTACCTCCCGTTACTGTCTACGGAGATCGGCCGGTTTGTGTCGGCAATGTCCCAGGCCCCAATGGTGCAGTCTGGCACGGTTGCTATTGTAACGGCCCTGTCTGGCATTGCGTCATCGGGCGGCAGGATATCCAAGGCGGCGTCCAGCCTTCCGGCCCTTACAACAGGAGTCCAGGGCTTTGTAGCTGCATTATCTGGCATGCCAAAAGTTAGCAATGGTGCACTCCGCGCAGTCGAGGCGTTGGCAAAAATAGCGCCGGCAGGAGCAAAGGCAGGATCGGCAGCTAAAAGCCTGAAAAAGAATATAGACAGCCTATCCACATCTCTGGCAGGGCTCAGGACAGGCACAACAGGAGCCCTGGGCGGTTTAAAATCTTTTGTGGGACAAGCCCTATCCATGCTAGGGATTACCGGTGGAATTTATGCTTTTGTAAATGCGATTAAGACATCAATTAATTACGCCTCTGACCTGGCTGAGGTGGAAAATGTCGTCGCCCAAGGATTCGGCGATTTATCATATTTAGCTGAAGATTTTGCCGACACTGCTTTATATTCGTTTGGCTTGTCAGAACTCCAGGCAAAGCGTACATCGGGCCAGTTTGCAGCAATGGCAAAGGCGTTAGGTGTTTTGCCGGAACAGGCGGCGGAAATGTCCTTGGAGCTTACAGGCCTGACCGGCGATTTGGCGTCGTTCTGGAATGTTTCGCAGGATGTTGCGCAAACCGCCCTGGAGTCTGTATTTACCGGCGAAACTGAAAGCCTCAAAAAATTCGGCGTGGTGATGACGCAGGCCAATTTGCAGGCCTTTGCCTATGCCAATGGGATTAACAAAAGCGTATCTGCCATGACAGCGGCAGAGCAGGTGCAGCTAAGATATGCATATGTACTTGATGCGACATCGGCAGCCCAAGGAGATTTTGCAGCCACAAGTTCCGGGTGGGCTAATCAGGTAAGGCTTTTAACGGGACAATTTCAGACATTGGGCGGCATTATTGGGAAAGGCCTTGTTGCGGTATTCCTGCCGGTTATCCGTGTTGTTAATCAGGCTTTGGCAGCAATTATCCGGCTTGCCAGTTCAATGTCCCGGTTTTTCGGAGAATTGTTCGGCATTGAAGGGCAGACTGTTTCCGCAGGCGCAGGGCTGGCTGATATGGCGGTTTCGGCGGGAGGCGCTTCTGACAACTTGGATTCTGCCGCCGATGGGATAAGCGATGTAGGCTCCGCGGCGCAGAAATCCCAAAAGAGTTTGAATGGATTTATCGCCGGGTGGCATGAGGTTAATAACATGACCTCGTCGGACACCGCCTCCGGAAGCAATACGGCAGGCGTATCGCTGTCAGATGTTGCAATGCTCCCTTCGGAGTATACGATTGATGTAGTAGCGGAAGACGATGTGACTCCGGTAATTGACAGGATAAGGGCCCGGTTCCTGGAATTGAAGGACTTGTTTGCCTTGGGCTTTGATATTGGAATTGGAGATATATCGGTATTTGAATCCATACGCCGGAATATCCAAAGCATTGGGCAGAGCCTGCGGGATATTGTCAGTAACGGGAATGTGGTTTCGTCCTTTAATGGATTGATGGACACGTTGGCTTACAATGCCGGGAAAAAACTGGGGTCGTTCGTCTCCATTGGCAGTTCACTGATTGACAATATTACAGGAGGCGCGGCAAAGGCTTTAAAGCGGAATGAAACCAAAATCCAGGATTGGCTGGTTGGTATGTTCTCCATAGCGGGACAAACCGACACAATACTTACTGATTTCCAGACCGCAGTTGCGCAGATATTGACTGTGTTCCGGAGTGACGAGGCAAAACGGATCACAGCGGGCATTATTGACATATTTGCCAGCGGCTTTATGGGAGTTACGACTCTGGCCGGTAATTTAGGTTCAGATGTGCTGAGTCTGATCTTACAGCCTATTACAGACAATGCAGATGGCTTTAAGGAGGCGTTACAAGCCACAATAGAGCCTTTAGCGGAGGTCATGACCACACTTTCAACCGATTTTGCAGATGCCTGGGATAGCGTCAACCAAGTGTATACGCAGCACATTTCACCGATGTTTGCATCCATTACAGACGGCATAAGTGAGATCGTGGGGACTTTAGTCGCCGGATATAATGCGCATCTCGCTCCGGTTCTGGATAGCCTGGCTGATAAATTTTCAAAGGTATGGTCCGGAACCATACAGCCATTGCTTGCCAATTTTATCGGGCTATTTGGCGATGTATCTGATCTGGTAACGTCAGTCTGAGATACTGTATTAAAACCGTTGTTGTCCTGGGTAGCAGATAAGATCATGCCAGTTGTGTCGCCAGTCATTGGCGGGTTAGGGACGCTGGTTCTCAATGTGTTTGACGGGATTGGGACAACGTTGGATATCTTCACCACTTCCGCACGGGGCGTTATACAATTTCTGACAGGCGTTTTTGCAGGGGATTGGGAAGGAGCATGGGAAACAGTTAAAAGCACTTTTGCGGGAATCTGGGAGAGGATGCCGGATTTTATAAAAGAGCCTATCCGGGCCATTATTGGATTCGTTAACAAAATGATTTCCGGGATTGAGAGCGGCATCAATTTTGTGATCCGCGGCCTAAACATGCTTTCCTTTGATGTGCCGGATTGGGTTCCAGGCATTGGAGGAGAAACTTTTGGATTTGATATCGGCGAGGTGTCGTTGCCAAGGATACCAGAGTTAGCAAAAGGCGGTATTGTTACGAGCCCAACAATTGCCCTGTTAGGAGAAGCCGGCGCGGAGGCGGTGGTCCCGCTAAAAAACAACACAGGGTGGACGCTTGACGTATCCCGCAGTATTGTAAGGGAAATTACGGGAGGGGTCGTGCCTGTGCTTAATGTTGGTATAGATGTCGATAAGTATAAGCCAAAGTTGATCAGTGCCGATGTGGATGGGCTATCAGACCAGGTTTTTGGGGAGGTGAGAGTACAAATGTCTGCACTGCAAGAAGATATCAGGCGGCAGAATAGATTAATGGAAGATATCATTGATGCAATAGACCGCAAGGAGCTCCAGATTGGTGATGATGAAATATTCCAGTCCACAAGGAGGGCGCAGCAGCGATTTCAAAAAAGGACGAACAGAACAGGCTGGGCAGGAATTTAATTAATCTGTGCGCGTAGACAGACAATTATATGGGGGGTGCCGGAAAAGTTTGGCACTCCCCATCTTGTATATTGAAGTCAAATGTGTTATATTTGTGTTACGGAAAAACCAGAGCACATAAAGGCGGCCTACCCTCCCATTATCGGAGGGGCATACCCTCCGAACCAAAGAGGAAAGGAGGGCGATGCCAATGTATGTTACATATGCTGATCTGATTCAGCTTTTAATATTCATTGTCGCCCTTGTCGGTCTTATTTATGAGATCTTCAAGGAAAAGAAATAGCCGCCACTACTGCCAATAGTGACGGCGGCCCGTTAGGGCTGTAAGTTTACTGTTTAGGGTAGGCCGTGTGTCTCTGGCTTTTCCTTTTCTAAAGATAATATAACATAGTTGGCAGGTGGATTCAAGCTTTTTCTGAAATTTAATGATTTAGTAACTTTTTCTAACGTATTTCTTTTAATCAAATATTTTCTATCCAAACTGGAAATATGTGTTATAATAGTGGTATCTTACCAGGGAGGAAGGAGAAGTGATATAATGGCGCTGATTAAGTGTCCAGAATGTGGGAAAGAAATAAGCGATAAGGCGGCGAGTTGCCCTAATTGCGGATGCCCAGCAAATGTGTGGATGGCGGCATTCCGTAATAATGATACAAATAGTACGTATGAAAAAGATGATAAAAAAACGCAAAAAACAGTCAACGTATCAGAAGAAACATTGGACAAATTGTATGACGAACTATCTAGACAGAGAATTATTATTATATCGGAACTGTCAAAAAGAGAAGGAATTGAGATAAAAGAAGCATCTAAAATAGTTAAAATATACTGGGAAAAACGCTTTCCTGAGAAAAAACTATTACTCAACTTTCCCAGCTAATATCTGCAAACAATGTCTGTATAAACTTGGCCTGTGAAGCAATCCAATCGGTTACTTTACTTTTTATGCAGGCTGTGATATCTGCTGACAGCATAGAAATATGCTCC
>CALWGV010000026.1 GCA_944380185.1 uncultured Lachnospiraceae bacterium | reverse complement strand
TGTTCTCCAACGATTGGGTGCTGGATCCGGCGATCCGCGGCTATTTCGAGGAGGAGCTGATCGACAAGGTAAAGAAAAGCGGCATTGATTTGTCATTTATTAAGGAAGGAGATTTTGACATCATTCGGGAAAATACGGTGGATTTCCTGGGACAGAATATTTACTGCCGCAACCTGGTGAAGCCCTATAAGTCCGGGGAGACCAAGGCCACGGTCAATAATCTGGGGACCAACGACGGCAGCGCCGATTCGCCACGGGAGGGAAAAACCGTGAAGGGCTGGTTTGAGAGCGACTGGGATCCGAATGTGCCGCTCAACCGCTGGGGACGGGAGGTATATCCGCCCTGCGCTTACAGCACGCTGATGAGGCGCAAGGAGAGATACGGCGATATCCCGATCTACGTGACGGAAAACGGCCATGGCTGCTATGAAACACCCGATGAAAACGGATATGTGGAGGATGACGAGAGAATCCGTTTTCTGGAGGAGTTTATCGGATATATCCTGAAAGCAAAGGAAGAGGGGGTCAACGTAAAGGGCTACTATGTCTGGGCGCCTATGGATCTCTACTCCTGGATTAATGGCTATAAAAAGCGCTACGGCTTAGTGCGGGTGGATTTCGATGATCCTGCGCGCAGGAGAACGCCCAAAAAGAGCTATTATTGGTACAAGAAATTCATCGAGGAGCATCGCGACATTTGATCAAGGGCAGCTGATGAAAGGCAATGTCAAATAGCTATATTGGATAAATCAGATAGAAAGAAAAAGGAAGAGAAAGGAGAGACGAAAAAATGAGAATTCTAATCGGAGGCTTCGTGGCAGAGTGCAACGCCTATGTGGACAAGCCGATGATGCTGGAGGATTTTGCGATTACCAGAGGGGACGCGGTGGCGGACATCCTGTATGTGCGCGAGCCGGCGAAGGAGCTGGGGGTGGAGCTGGTGCCCAGTCTGATGGCCTACGGCGGCGGAGGAGGCCGGGTGGACAAGGATACCTTTGACTATATCCTGGCCCAGTTTAAAAAGGCAGTGAGGGAACACCTGCATGATATCGACGGCATGTTTTTCTTCTTCCACGGCGCGTCCAGCGTCATCGATCTGGAGGGAGACTCCGGCGACCATGCTTTGGTGCGTGAGATCCGCAAGATCACCGGCCCCTATATGCCGCTGGCCATGGTGATGGATCCCCACGGCAACATGTCCCAGGAGCAGGCGGACAACTGCAACATCATCCGCACCTTCCGCCACAGTCCGCATACGGACCGCAAGGAAGCCCATCAGATCGTGTTCCGCGCTCTGGTTGATCTTCTTGGCAGACGCAGGGAGATCCACCCGATTTATAAAAAGGTGCCCATTCTGCTGGGCGGAGAGCGCTGCGTATCCACCGACGAGCCCCTTGTATCCATCAATAAGCTTTTAAATGAGATCGAGGAAGATCCGCGCATTCTGACCTGCTCCTACCATATCGGTTACCTGCGCCACGACAGCGCTAAATGCGGTGCAGCGGTGGTAGTCACTCCCAATGACCCTGAGGACAGGGAGTATGCCGAACAGAAGGCCCAGGAGATTTATGACTTTGTCTGGGCCAGACACAGGGATTTCCACTTTACCGGCTATGCCGCCAATCCCGATGAGGCCCTCGCAGCCATGATGAACACGGAGGGAGGGCCGGTGTTTTTGACCGATTCCGGCGACAATGTGACGGCTGGCGCCCAGGGACTGAATACCTATGTACTCCGCCAGCTGCTGGCTTTGGAGGACTATAAAGATAAGAACATCATCGTGGCCGGCATCAATGACAAGGATCTTTTTGACAATGTGCTCAGCACGATGAAGGTGGGCGACCATGTGGAGTGCGAGATCGGCGCGGCGAAAACGGAGCTGTCGGCGAAGACGCCTATCTCCGGCACGATCCTCTCCTTTGGCGACTGCCATCATCACTATCACAACGAGGCCGTGGTGGGTTCCTGCTGCACGATCAAGCTGGATGATGTGCCGATTACGATCATCGTGGAGAACTTCCCGGTGTCCTTTGCGGAGAAATATCAGTATGACTGTGCCAATGTGGACATGACACCCTACAATTTCTTCGTGGTCAAGCAGGGCTATCTGTACCCTGAGCTGAAGGCCCAGGCCAAGAATTACGTGATGTCCCTGACTGACGGCACCACCATGCAGAGAACCGAGAGACTGACTTACAAGACGGTACAGCGCCCGATCTGGCCTTTGGACAACATCTGATATGGGACAGGTATTGCTTACGCTTGCTGTGGCCTGGGTGGGATTTGTGGTTGCAAGAAGGCTTCATCTGCCCGCCCCGGCCATGCTGGGAAGCATGCTTGCGGTAGGGCTTTCCAATGTGTTTTTTGACTACGCCGTCCTGCCCTGGTATGCCAAGGTGATCGCCCAGGCGGTGTCAGGCGCCTTCATCGGAATGCAGATTTCCAAGAAGGATGTGCTGAACTTCCGCTATCTGGTCAAGCCTTTTCTGCTCCTCGTAGCTCTTCTCACGATCAATACCTTTGTGACGGGAACTCTAGTCCACTTCCTGGCGGGCTTTGACTATCTCACGGCTCTTTTGGGGGCGGTGGCCGGAGGAGTATCCGATATCTCTCTGCTCAGCATAGAGCTGGGCGGTGATACGCAGATCGTGGCGCTGATGCAGACGCTGAGATTGGTGGGCGTGCTTTTGATCTTTCCCTACTGGATTCGTTTCTTTACCCGCAGAGAGGGAGACGCCGAAGAGGATATTCGCCTGATTACAGGCAATCCGGAGATGGGTGTCACCTGGCTTGACCGTCTGGTGGGCGGACGCGGCAGAAAGATCATTTTCACCGCTGTGCTCTGTGCAGTATTTGGTCTGCTGGGCAATGCGAGCCCTATACCGGCGGGAGCCATGGTGGTCCCGATGGCAGTCGTCATCGTGCTCAACATCACCACCTCTGTCTGCTACGTGCCCATCTCTTTTAAGACGGTGGCTCAGCTTCTGGCGGGAGCTGTGGTGGGCTGCAGCATGAATCCGTCGATCTGGGAGCTGATGACCCCCAGGGCCCTTATTGCCATGGCGATCCTGATGATCAACTACTGGGCGGTCAATCTGATTTACAGCCTTTACTGCAAGAAGAAAAACATGCTGGATTTAAAATCGGCCATGTTGGCCTCGGCTCCCGGGGGAGCTACGGATATGTCGCTGATTGCGGCAGACCTCAACGCAGATCTGACCAAGATCGCATTGATTCAGGTGCTCAGGGCAGTCTATGCGGTGACCTTTATGCCGGCGGTGATTATCCTGTTTACCAGCTGGATTTCTTGACAGGCATTAGGGGTTTTGCTATAACAAAAACGTAAATGCAGGCGGTAAAAATCTGCAAATATAAAAGTAATGGAGAACAGGGAACAATGGAAAAATATAAAGTGCAGTTAAAATCGGTGAAGGCTCCGCAGAGAGATTGCTCCGGCAAGCCGGTGTTTCTGACGGATGCAACCATAGAGGAGAGAAAAGAAAAAGTCCTGTCCGGCATGAGAAAAAGAGGTATAGAGCAGCTAGCGGTCTACGGTGATGTGGAGCACGGCGGCAATTTTGAGTATCTGGTAGGATATTTTACCCGTTTTGAGGAGGCTCTTCTGGTGATCAAAGCCGACGGGCAGATGAGTCTGGTGCTGGGCAATGAGAATCTGAATAAAGCCGGAAAGGCCAGAATTCAGGCGGATTGTGTCCATGTGCCCATGTTTTCTCTGCCCAATCAGCCCTGCGAGGTGGAAAAACCTCTGCGGGAACAGTTGGCCGCAGCGGGGATAGAGGCAGGCAAGAAAACCGGCGTGGCGGGCTGGAAGCTTTTTACCAGCCCCTACGAGGATTTGTCAAAGCTTTATGATTTGCCTGCATTTATCTTGGATGCCATCCGGGATGTGGCGGGAGAGGAGAATCTGGTCCCCGCCGGAGATATTTTCATCGGTGAGGATGGAGCCCGCACGGTGAATAATGCCAATGAGATCGCCCACTATGAGTTTGCGGCAGCTTTGGCTTCCGACTGTATGTTAGATGCCATGGACGCCATGGACGAGGGCGTGTCAGAGATGGAATTGGGCGACAAACTGGAGAGATACGGCCAGCGCACCAGCGTGGTGACCATTGCGGCCAGCGGTCCTCGTTTTGTCCTGGGCAACATGTTTCCCACGGATAATAAGGTGAAGGTGGGGGACACCATTTCTCTGACGGTGGGATACCGCGGCGGACTGTCCAGCCGGGCGGCTTATGCGGTCCATGACAGAAGCGAGTTGCCGGAGGGCGTGCATGACTATCTGGAAAAGGTGGCTGCTCCCTATTTTAATGCTTATGCCCATTGGCTGTCAGCCATCCATGTGGGCATGAAGGGCGGAGAGCTCTACGGACTGGTGGAAAAGGTGCTGCCCCGGGAAGAATTTCACTGGGGATTGTGTCCCGGTCATCTGACTGCGGAAGAGGAATGGCTCTGCTCGCCGATCCGCAAGGATTCCGCAGAAGAATTAAAGAGCGGCATGATGCTCCAGATCGACATTATCCCTTCGGTAGCCGGATACGGCGGAGTCAGTGCGGAGAGCACCGTTGCCCTGGCTGATGCGGATTTGCGCCGTCAGATCCAGGAAGAGTATCCGCAGATGTGGGAGAGGATGCAGGCCCGCAGGGCATATATTGAGCAGGTGCTGGGCATCCCGCTGCCGGAGGATGTGCTGCCGATGTGTTCCACCGTGGCTTACATGCGGCCTTATATGCTCGCAAAGGATGAAGCCCTTGTCTGGGAGCAGGAGTAAGCAGCGCGCAGGAGGACAAGTCGGATAGAAAAGTGCGTCAGACAGTATATCGGTTATGGGATAAAATAGAGAAAAGGAAGATCACACAAATGAATATGGATTTTCGGCTGGTCATCTGCGACCTGGATAATACATTGGTGGGGCATGGTATGGGAAGCGCGATGACGGAGAGAACCAAGGAGATGATCCGCTGCCTGCACAGACATGGAGTGAGCTTTGGCATTGCATCGGGGCGTCCCTTGGATGAATTGCAGGCGTATGCTGGAATTTGGGGTCTGGAGAAGGAAATCAATGTTTTTGTGTGTCTGAATGGTTCCGAGCTGTGGGACGGCAGCACGGGACAAGTGTTTGACTATTATAAGCTGAAGAAGGAGTGGATGAAGGAGGTCATTGACCTTTTGGCTCCTTTTAATCTGAATCCTTATATTTATTACCATGGGGCTTTCCTGTGCAAGAGGGATGACTTTGGCGTGGAGAGATCTGCGCAGAGGGCCCACAAACCGGTGATTGTGGCCAAGGACATTTCTGACCTTTACCAGGAAGACAATGCCAAAATTATGTTCCGGGTGAAAGAGGGACAGATGGAGGAGGTGGAACGTTTCCTAGAGGACCATCCGTCGCCTCACTATCATGGCTTTAAGACACAGGAAACTCTGTTGGAGGTGGCCAATCGCAAAGTGTCCAAAGCCTATGCCATGGAGCGGTACTGTGAGCATCACGGTATCGCTCTGAGCCAGGTTCTGGCCTTCGGCGATACCAGCAACGACAACGACATGCTTATTGCGGCTGGAAAAGGAGTGTGCCTGGCAAACGGAAGCGATGATACCAAGGCCATTGCCGACGATATCACCGAGAGGCCCAGCGGCGAGGATGGCGTGGCGATATACATGGAGGATCATTATTTCAAATCCCTTGGGTGGATGTAAAGGAATCGTGTGGCGGTTCGGAAAAAAAAGAAGGAGTGGAAATGGATCAGACAAAGAAATTGAGAGAACTGCTGGCGGGAAATGAGATTATTATGGCCCCTGGTGCCTATGATGTCTGGTCAGCCAAGCTGATTGAGCAGGCAGGCTTTCCGGCGGTGTATATGACCGGGTATGGCGTCTCCGCCAGCGCACTGGGGATGCCGGACATCGGACTTATGTCCTTCCAGGAAGTGCTGACCGTGGTGAGAAACATGACAGCTGCCGTGGACGTGCCGTTGATTGCCGATGCGGATAATGGCTATGGCAATGTGCTGAACGTGGTGCGGACGGTGCGTGAATACGAGAGAGCCGGGGCGGCGGGAATCCAGCTGGAGGACCAGATCAGTCCTAAGCGCTGCGGCCATATGGAGGGAAAACAGCTGATCAGCAAGGAAGAGATGGTCGCCAAGATTCGGGCAGCTGTCTATGCGAAGGAAAATCCGGATACGGTTTTGGTGGCGCGCACCGATGCTATCGCCGTCAATGGCTTTGCGGATGCCATTGACCGTGCTGTCGCCTATCGGCAGGCAGGGGCGGACGTCCTCTTTATCGAGGCCATGCAGACGAGAGAACAGGTGGAGACAGCCGGCAGGCTGGTGCAGGCGCCGCTTTTTGCCAACATGGTGGAGGGCGGCAAGACGCCGCTCTACAAAGCCCATGAGCTCTATGAGATGGGATTTCGCATCGTGATCTATCCGGTCAGTGCGCTGTACACCGCCACGAAGGCGGTGCGGGAGACTCTGGGTCTTCTCAGGCAAAGCGGCGATCTGGCTGAAATCCTGCCCATGGCGGAAAGCTTCCAGAATTTCAATGAAATGATCGGACTTTCCGGATATCGTCAGCTGGAGAGTGAACTGACAGAAATGCAGTGAGAAAAGAGGAGCCCCGATCAGCCTCGGGACTCCCTTTCTTAACATATCTATGCTGTTTATTTAGTGCGCCTCGGGACTGCGCTTAGTCGGCGGTAATCACATGTATGCCGGCTCTGGCATAACGCTCCAGTATATCGGGATCGGCTTCGTGATCGGTAACAATGAAATCGGCCTCGGACAGAGGAGCGATGCCGTAGTAGTAGGAGGTGTCTAACTTGGTACTGTCTGCCATACAGACGACCTTTTTGGCTGTACGCACCAAAGCCCGTTTGGTGGCGCCGTCAGAAATATTGGGGACGGAGAACCCATACTGCAGATCAATGCCTTCCACGCCCAGAAACAGGGTGTCAATCTTGAAGTGAGAGATGAATTCATCGGTCAGAGGCCCCATAAATGCCTGAGAGTCAAAACGATATTCGCCGGGACACATGATTACGTGGAGATTTTTGCAGTCGGACAGCTGATTCATGGCGATCAGGGAATGTGTCATGACCAGAATGTTTTTTTTCTCTTTCAGCAGGAGTGCCAGACAGCTGACGGTGGTGCCTGCGTCCAGGTAGATGGAATCGCCCTCCTGGATATAGTCCATGCACCTTTTGGCGATGGCCATTTTTTCGGCCATTCTCTTTTGATTTTTCATAGCCATATTGAATTCAAAAAGAGAACCGTTATTTAGAACGGCTCCGCCGTGCTGAAGGGTGATTAGTCCGTCGTCCGCCAGAGCATTTAAATCTCTGCGTATTGTCATGGAAGAGACGTTAAGCTCAGCGGCTAGCTGATTGGTATCTACGTAATTTTCGATTTGGAGCTTTTGGATGATGAATTGCCTGCGTCCGATTGCGTTCATAGTTGTGTCCTTGCTGGTGATGTCTGCATCCGCAGACATGCTTAATTACCAAGATGATTTAATGCCAGAAGTACTCTTTGCCATCGGCATTATATTTTTATTATAGCAGGAAAAGGGTAAAAGAACAATGCATTTTGTGTTAAAAGGCGGGAGTGAAGCGGGGACATTACGGATGAATATTCGACAAAATACAAAAGAAGTGTGAATATATGAGAATTAAAAAGGAAAATGACAGAGAAATACTGCATTATATTATGACCTTTGTGGGGGGATTTGTAGGCCTTTATGCCATCTGTGCTCACGGCAATTATGGTTCAGCGCAGACGGGAAATCTGATGAACATGGTTATTGATTTTGTGGGTGATGACCTCTACGATTTTGCGGTCAGAGGAGGTTCCCTGATTATTTTCTGTGCGGGAATAGTGGTCTCCTGGCTGCTTACTCGCTTTTACCGGCTGCCGATGCGGGAGCTGTGTATAGTGATTGACGTAGCGGCGCTTGCCATATCAGCCCTTCTGCCGGGGGATCTGTATCCTTTTTACCGCTTGTATCCGCTGTTTTTTGCCACCAGCTTTCAGTGGGGGACTTTTGACGGCGTGGGGCAGTACAAGAGCGCAAGCCTTTTTTTGACCGGCAACTTGAAAAACTGTGTGTTGAATTGGACTAAGTACGTTGTGGATCGAAAGAGGGAGGCTCTAGTGGGGGCAAGGATCTATTCCCTGACCATCATCAGTTACATTTTGGGCGGTTTTGGGGGATGTGAAGCTGTGGCCCATGCCGGAGTTATGGGGGCGTTTTATGGTTATCTGCCGCTGGCCGCTGCAGGGCTGATATTAATCGCCGAGCATACAAGCTGCTGCCAGGAGGAGACTGCGCAGCAGGAGAATGCACAGGCGGAGACTGTACGGGAGAAGAATGGGCGGGAGAAGACTGTAGGGAAGATAGGCTGAACAGAAAATTAACGCGATTTTAATTGACAAACGAATATCTGTTTGATATAATTTTGATATCAAATCGATAACGATATAATATGTTTAAGGGGAAATCGAGGAGGATTATATCATGCAGGAAAAGATATTAAATGGGAAAAAGAACGGAATGGCGATGCTTCTGCTGCTTCTGCTGCTCTACGCGGCGGCCATAGCAGCTGTGGTATTTGGAGCAATATTGCTGGAGAATGAGAGCTATGTGGCGGGAGGGCTTCTCGTCGGAATCGGCGTCGTGTGGATTGTGGCAGGGTTGATTCCCTTCGGTGGGCTTAAGGTGTTAAAACCCCAGGAGGCCCTGGTGCTGACGCTGTTTGGCAAATATGTAGGCACGCTCAAGGAGGAGGGCTTTTATTATGTGAATCCCTTCTGCACGGCGGTGAATCCGGCGGCTAAGACCAGACTCAGCCAGAGCGGAGATGTGAGCGACCCTAGCAAGGCGATGGCAGCGGCAGCGGCGCAGGCATCCGCAGCGGAAACTTCGGGCAAGAGGATTTCGCTGAAAATCATGACGTTAAACAACAACCGTCAGAAGATCAACGACTGCCTGGGCAACCCGGTGGAGATCGGCATTGCCGTTATGTGGAGGGTAGTGGACACGGCCAAGGCTGTGTTTGAGGTGGATAATTATAAGGAGTATCTCTCCCTTCAGTGCGACAGCGCCCTGCGCAATATTGTCCGTATCTACCCCTACGATGTGGCTCCCGGCGTGGATACCACAGGAGACGGCGTTGCCGACGAGGGGAGCCTTAGAGGTTCCAGCGAGGTAGTGGCGGAGCGCATTCGCCAGGAGATCCAGGAGAAAGTAAAGGACGCCGGCCTGGAAGTGCTGGAGGCCAGGATCACCTATCTGGCTTACGCGCCGGAGATCGCGGCGGTCATGCTGCAGAGACAACAGGCATCGGCTATTATCGACGCCCGCAAGATGATCGTGGACGGGGCTGTGGGAATGGTGGAGATGGCCCTGGAGCGTCTGGCGGAGAAAAATACGGTGGAGCTGGACGAGGAGCGCAAGGCCGCCATGGTTTCCAACCTTCTGGTGGTGCTGTGCGGCAACCACGATGCCCAGCCCGTCGTAAATTCCGGCAGTCTCTACTGATATGGCGGGAGACCAGAAGAAACAGATACCCCTCCGCCTGTCCACCAAGCTGTATAATCAAATTGCAGCCTGGGCGGAGGATGACTTCCGCTCGGTCAATGGACAGATCGAATATCTTTTGTCCGAGTGCGTGCGCCAGCGCAAGAAGAACGGAAAATATGTGTCGGATGAGCTGGACAAGCCGTTGGACATCGATATTTGAAGTACCGCAAAAGGAACCAAAGATTGGAGCTCTAAAAATATATTGACAAAAGGCAGAAGGTATAGTATTCTAATAGCAGTTAGATGATACTAACTATGATGGCGGGGCGAGATGGCTGTATTTCAAAATGTACCTATCCTACCACGGAGACAGCGGACGCGGATGAAAGCGTCCGCTATCTTGGACATAATAGTTAGCCAACGCTAACTAACGGGCGGCAAAGGCCGCTAGACCCATGATACTTCCGGCATTCCTGCGCCGGACAGAGAACAGGAGGTTTTCATGAGCATCGTCATTATCGGCGGAAACGAAAGAATGGTTTATCAATATGAGGACATTTGCCGCGGCTATGGCTGCCGGGCCAAGGTGTTTGCCAAGGAGAACGGGGCATTGAAAAAGAAGTTGGGATGTCCGGATCTGCTGATTTTATTTACCAGCACTGTCTCTCATAAGATGGTGGTCAGCGCTTCCCAGGAGGCCAAAAAGAAAAATATCCCCATTGCGCATGTACACACCAGCAGCGCTTCGGCCCTGCATAATGTATTGGCAAAGCATCTGGGCATAAAGGCCCAGGCGGAGGGGATGGCATGAGTCTGGAGCAATATCTGGTATCTTACTGCGCTCCTACTTTGGCCTCACTGAAAACGGGCAATCTCTTTCGGATGCCCTGTAAACGGGACGGCGCAGGAGTGGAAAAGCATCTGGGATCTCTTCGAAAGCCTATGGGGGAGCGGGGCGTGTCACTGGAGATATTGGAGGAAAGGAATGGCTATGCCCTGCTCTATGTGTACCGCAGGAGATTTCTGGAGAGAGATTTAAGGCAGCCGGGAGTTCGGGCCTTTCTTGGCCAGAATGGCTACGGAGATCTGACGGCAGAAGGTGCTTTGGCCTGCCTGAAGGAACGCTTTGCGGCAGGCGGGGACTTTCCCCATGAAATCGGCCTGTTTCTGGGTTATCCGCTCTGCGATGTGGTCGGTTTCATCGAGAATCGGGGGCAGGGCAGCAAATGCTGCGGCTGCTGGAAAGTATACGGCGATGAGCAGGAGGCTCAAAAGCAGTTTGCCCGCTATGACAAGTGCAGCCATATCTATCAGAGACTTTTCCGAGAGGGGAGAAGTCTCTGGCAGCTGACCGTGACAGCCTGACCAGATGGACAGCCGGAAGAGGAGCCAAGAGTAATGAGCGGAGAACAGGAGGAAATCTAAAATGAGCAAAGTAGCTGTAGTATATTGGAGCGGTACCGGCAACACGGAGCAGATGGCGATGCTGGTGGCGGCAGGAGCAGAAGAGGCAGGAGCTGAGGTCACGACGATGACAGCAAATCAGTTCAGTGCGGCCGCCATGACATCCTACGATGCAGTGGCCTTCGGCTGTCCGGCCATGGGGGCGGAGGAGCTGGAGGATGGAGAATTTGCGCCGATGTTTGCCGACTGTGAGAAGGCTCTCTCGGATAAGAAGATTGCCCTGTTCGGCTCCTATGGCTGGGGGGACGGTGAGTGGATGCGCACCTGGGAGGAGACCTGCCGGGCTGCCGGCGCTGTCCTGGCCTGCGACAGCGTGATCTGCTGCGGGGCGCCGGAGGGTGAGGATGAAGATAGGTGCAGAAAGCTGGGTGCTGCCCTGGCATAAGCAATAATTTTCCGCTTTTCAATCTGAAAAAGGAAGGACAAGAAGGAAGAATAAAAGGCGGATCGCCGCGTGACTGGCCTGACCAGTTTTGCGGCGGTCTGCTTTTTGCTGTATCCGAGCGGAGTAAAAGGACTCATCTCCCATAATATGTCCAAGAAGATATCGTGATGGGTAAAGTATAATACAGCAGGATGAGCGGGGAAGAGGAATGGACAAAAATATTAGACATATATCTAAAAACATCGAAGAAAAAATATTAGATATATATCTAAAACGTATTGACGGATTGCTATTATGGTGATATATATAAAATATATTAGATGGATATCAAAAAATGGCAAAAAAGGGGATACAAAATAGGAGGAGCTCAGAATGGATAAAAAAGATAAGGGAAGGCTGATTCGGAAAGAGGAGCCGGATTGGCTGATGGAGGCAATCGGCTGTCTTTCGTCCAACTATATGCTGGACAGCGAGGAATGGATGAAGAAAAAGGAGATATTAAGCGAGGAAGAAAAGAAGGAGATGATCGCCCCCTATATCCGTTACCGGGACGTCATGCGCCAAGAGCTGATCCCGGTCTTTGCGAAATATCCGCTGATTATGAATTTTATCGAGACGGAAGTCAAGGAGCCGGAGACACTGGAGGTGGGGAATGATGGGAATTATTATTTTCATTTTGACGGCTATCTGATGACCATACGGCGGCTGCTGGAGGCACAGGAGCGGCCGGGGGATGAACGGATTCGCGCCTGCACGGCAGAGTTTTTTGCCGGGATGTTTGAGGAGAGCCGCCCGGGCGCTAAGGCAGCCGATGATGTGCCGCCGGTGCGTAACTTAAGCGATGTTCTCGCCGGGCTTTCCAGCTGGAAGTCGGACAAGGAACGGTACCAGGCCATCCTTCTCTATACCCAGTGCATAGAGATTTTTGATGATCTGCGGGCATTGAAAGAGCCATGTGCGCAGGCGGGACGCAGGGCTCTGCCGTTGGTGGAGGAAAGGCTTGCGCGCTTCTGGAAGGATATGGAGGCCTTTGATTCCCCCCGCAGCCTGCTGTCCGCCACCGGCTATGTGGATTGGAGCGACTGGGACGATCAGACTGACACCTATTTGATTCCGGGAATTATCGGTTTTAATGCGATGCGTTTCCACTTTACAGTGGAGCAGGAGCTGCCGGAAGGAATGGAGGAGAAAGGGATCACAGCTGCCATTGATATGGGGCTGGAGGTGCTGACTTCCATTCTCAAGCAGCGAGGCAGGCAGGAGGATGACCGTGAGCTTTTGGCCGGCCTCAAGGCGATCTCCGATCCCACCAGGCTGAAAATTCTGCGTATCCTGGCAAAACGGCCGAGCTATCTGCAGGAGCTCTCCCGTGAGCTGTCTCTTACTCCGGCTACCGTCTCCCATCATCTGGGCGTACTGCTGGAGGAGGAGCTGGTAACCCTGCAGCTGGCCGTGGGCAAAAAGAGGGTGCATTACCGGGTGGAACCGGAGAAGCTTGTCCGCCTGGGCGAAGAGATCAGCCGGCTGGGTCAGTCGGCATGGCAGCAGAGGGAGGAATGACTTATGATAAAACGTATGCTTGAAAAGGTAAAAGGACAGAGACCGGCGCTGTTTGGCGTATGCGCTCTGTATACGCTGGCGGCGGGGCTTTATCCCTTCCTGGCGGTGCTTCTGCCTCTCTTTATGATCGGGGAGCTGGAAAAGGGGGCCCAGGCCAGCTTAAACGCTGTCCTTCTGATCGCCGCCGTTTATTTTGTGCTGGCTGCTTTCCTGGGCTTTATGCGAACCTACCTGGAAAAGTGGTCTTACAATAAGATTTCATTTCTGCGCTTGGATTATCTGAGGGAATGCTGCGTCAAGATTATGGAGATGGCCTATCCTCACGTGGAGGACGCTTCTTTTCTGATGAAATATGAGAAGGCCTTTATCGCTGTGCAGAGCAATGACAATGGGGTGGAGGGTATCTATCACCGGCTGTTTGAGCTGCCGGCCCTGCTTCTCACGATACTGATTCTGACGGTGCAGATCGGCTTCCTAAGCCCCCTGGTTCTCCTGGGACTCTGCGCAGGCCTTGTCTGCCGTGTCATTGCTTCGCGAAAAAGCTATGCTTACCGCTATGGCAAAGAGACGGAGATTGCCGGCTGGAGACGGCGCATCCAGTATTACAGCCGCGTGACCAGCGACTTCACCTACGGGAAGGATATCCGGATGTACGGCTTAAAGGACAGGATACTGGCCAATTACGACCGTCAGATCGACGGATATCGCAGCGTCCGTGCCCTGATTGCCGGACGAGAATACGGCTGGGGGTTTCTGGCTCTCTTCGGCCTCCTGCTGGGAGATGGGCTGACCTATGGGACTTTGGTGCGGCGGGCCCTTTCCGGGATGTCCGTCGCAGAGTTTTCCATGTATCTGACGGCGGCGGCCACATTGGCCGGCTGTCTTACCCAGGCGGCGGAAAAGTTCAGCACGATTCTGGGAGAGGGACAGTATGTCCGCGCCCTGTTTGATTTTCTGGATACGGATCTGGGAGAGCGGGGCGGGGACCGGCCGGCCTGTACCTCTAAAGCGCCGGAGATTGTCTTTGACGATGTGAGCTTTCGCTATCCCGGCTCCAAAAACTATGTTTTCCGCCATCTGAATCTGACCATAGCAGGCGGAGAAAAGCTGGCTGTGGTGGGTGTCAATGGGGCCGGCAAAAGCACGCTGGTGAAGCTTTTGATGGGTCTCTTCGATGTGACCGAGGGGCGGATTTGCATCGACGGTATACCGGTGGAGGAGTATGATAAAAAAGCCCTGTATTCCATGTTTGCCCCGGTATTTCAGGAGGTCAATGCCATGGCCTTTACTGTTCGGGAGAATGTAGCCGGAAGGCTTACAGACATCGACGACGCCCGGGTGGAGGATGCGCTAAAGAGGGCGGGGCTGTGGGATAAGATCGAAGGTCTTCCCCAGAAGACCCGTCAGATGGTTTTAAAGGTCATCGATGAGAACGGAGCCTTGTTTTCCGGCGGTGAAAATCAGAAGCTGGCCATCGCCCGTGCCCTCTATAAGGACGCGCCTATCGTGGTGATGGATGAACCGACGGCTGCTCTAGATGCTCTGGCGGAGGAGCAGATCTACCGGGATTTCGACGGACTGGTGCAGGGAAAAACGGCTATCTATATCTCTCATCGGCTGGCCAGCACCCGCTTCTGTGATCATATTGCGCTGATCGGCCCCGATGGAGTGGAGGAGTACGGCACCCACGAGGAGCTGATGGAGAGAAAAGGAGAATATTATAAAATGTTTACGGTACAGGGCAAATATTATCGGGAGGACGCCGCGGACAACGAGGCAGAGGCGTCTGCCTGGGAAGGGGGACCGGTGTATGAGTAACGGAAAGAAAATGGCGATGATTGTCCGCCTGTCCTGGCGGGTATGTCCTTCTTACGTGCTTTTGCTGCTGGCGAATACGATCGTCGGCGGCGGGCAGATTCTGGCGGCGGTGCTGCTGCCCCGTTTTCTGCTGGATGAGCTGACCGGCGGCAGAGATGTGGGACGGCTGGCGTTCTTTGCCGGCTGCATCGTCGGGACAAACATTCTGTTCGACTGGCTGACCAGGCTGGTGAAAAAGGGGCTGGATGTAAGAAGCGAGTATGTCAACCACAAGATGGAGGAGCTTCTGGGGGAGAAGATTATGAATCTGTCTTACACCAGGCTCGAGGATCCATACTATCTGGATCTGAAGGAGCGGGCGGCCTTTGTCTTTATCAATCAGCAGGCCATGCTGCAGCTGATCAATGGGGCGGGAGAGCTTTTGCGGGACGGGATTACTCTGCTGCTGATGATGGCGATCCTGCTCACGCTGAGTCCGGTACTGTTAGGCGTCCTTTTGGTCCTGGTGGGGATAATGCTGATTCTGCAGAAGCATTTCTATATTTACCAGAAGAAGATGTTCGATGATGTGCTTCCGGTCAACCGCCGCTACAATTACTATGTAAATCTGACCACTGACGGTGAGCTGCAGAAAGATATTCGTCTCTACGATATGGCGGGAATGCTGGGGGACTGGGTGGTACAGTACAACCGGCAGATCATGAATACCTTTGATTTTCATTACAAAAAGCAGGGGCTCTATCTGGGCCTGTACGGTGTGATCAATGATCTGCAGGCTGCTCTGGCCTACGGCTATGTAGCTCTGCGGGTGGCGACCGGCTGGTTTGGCCCGTCCATCAGTCTGGGATCCTTCTCCATGTACGTGAATGCCGCCGTCCAGTTTTCCACCGGCATCACCAAGTTCGGCGATTCCCTGCTGAGAGCCGGCCAGATGTTAGGGTATCTGGATCCCTTTATCGAGCTTCTCCGTCTGCCCGACGAAAAGGAGCAGAAGGAGGGAGTTCCCTTCGAGGGAGAAGTGGAGAGCATCGAGTTTTCCCACGTGGACTTTACCTATCCGGGCGGACAGCAGAAGGTGCTTAACGATATATCCTTTAAGGTAAACAAAGGAGAGAAGATCTCGGTAGTGGGCGTAAACGGTGCGGGAAAAAGCACGCTGATCAAGCTTCTGTGCCGTCTGTACCGGCCTGACAGCGGCCGCATCCTGGTCAATGGCCGCGATATTTTCTCTTATGAGTATAAATCTTATATGCGGCAGGTAGCCGCGGTCTTTCAGGATTATCGTCTATTTGCCTTCACCATCGGGGAGAACATCAGCTGCCGGGAGCAGGGGGCGGATCGGGAGAAGATACTGAGGCTGGCGGACCAGGTGGGGCTGAGTGAAAAGCTTTCTGCCCTGCCGAATGGGATCGATACGCTGATCGGCAAAGAGTATGACGAGGCGGGAACGGAGCTTTCCGGCGGCCAGGAGCAGAAGGTGGCCATCGCCAGAGCCCTCTACAAGGACGCCTCCCTGATTATCCTTGATGAGCCCACCAGCGCCCTGGACCCTATGGCAGAGGCGGAAATCTACGAGAATTTCCATGAGCTGGCCGGGGGCAAGACAGCCTTTTATATCTCCCACCGGATGTCCTCCAGCTTATTCTGCGACCGGATCCTGGTGATCGACGGCGGAAGAGTCGTGGATTTCGACAGCCACGAAAATCTGATGAAGAAGGATGGCATGTACCGCCGTCTGTTCAAAACTCAGGCGGACAATTATGCCTGCTGAGCACGTTGTCTCAGCAAATGGCGTTGCCATTCACCGGGGAGCTTATTATAATGAAGACGGAGCTGCCCCTTGCCGATGAAAAGATCGGCGAGCTGCAGCGAGAGAGGAAACAAACGGAAAGGCTGAGGGAAAGGAAAGATGAAGATTTTAGTCAGCGCGTGTCTGCTGGGGGTCCGCTGTCGTTACGACGGCGGAGGAAATGAACAAAAATGGATCCGGAATTTGGCGAAGTCGCAGCAGCTGATCCCCGTATGTCCAGAGCAGCTGGGAGGGCTGCCCACTCCTCGTCCTCCGGTGGAATGGAGGGATGGCCGAGCGGTAAACACAGAAGGCGCGGACTGCACGGAGGCATTTATGCGCGGCGCAGCTGAGGCGGTAAAGATCGCCAGGTGTACCGGCTGTGAACTGGCGATTCTGAAGGCGCGAAGTCCTTCCTGCGGGTGCAGGCAGATCTATGACGGTACTTTTAACGGCAGAAGAATAGAGGGGCAGGGAGCTGCGGCACGTCTGCTGGCTGAGTCCGGACTTCCCGTGATGGATGAGGAGGAGGCGGAAACGTTTTTTGCTCTGGAAATTTCGGGGGCGGAGACGGATGGGAAAAGCGAAAGAAGGAGAGAAGGATAAATGCGTTTGATGGACTTTAAGATGGAGAGAGAGAACCTGGTCCAGGTGGGGGATAGGGTGAAGATCAGCGAAGGTGTGCTTCCCTCCAGCTGGTATTATGTGGTAGAGCCGGCTGTGGCCATGTCGGCAAACTATCCTTTCCGGGAACGGCTCCATTCCACAGAAGGGGTTGTGCGGGAGATTAAACGCACGGACCGTGGATTTTATGTGGTGGTGGAGTTTGACGAATAAGTTTTGGGGGCCTGTGAAGACATTGATTTTTGACTGCATGCAGAAAAACTGCCGTTTCCCATCGGCGCTGCTTCGAGGGGAACGGCAGCTTTTTTATCTTCTGCATTCCGAGTAAATGGCGTCTTGGAAATCTAGGCGCTGCGCGTTACGCTGGATTTCCCTTTGCCGC
Organism: uncultured Lachnospiraceae bacterium; assembly: GCA_944380185.1. Lineage (GTDB taxonomy): Bacteria > Bacillota > Clostridia > Lachnospirales > Lachnospiraceae > RGIG7193. The sequence goes on along the minus strand of CALWGV010000026.1, from coordinate 15,010 downwards.
ATTTTCTTTTTGTTTCAGTTCATTGAGCATTTCACGGATGATCTCCTGGGTTTTGGCGCCCAGATGCTTTTTCTCCGCCCGTTCCATGCTGGCTGTGTAGATCGGTTCGCCAAACCAGATGGTGACCCTGGAGGCATGAACCCAGGGGATATGATTTTCGAAGATATTGTCGGTGCCGGTGAAGGCTACGGGTACAATGGGACAATTTGTCTTTTCGGCGATTTTCATACCGCCTTCCTTGAAGGGAAGCATTTCTTCGCCCTGATTGCGAGTTCCCTCCGGGCAGAGAAAGATGGAGACGCCGTGCTTTACATAGTCGATGGCCTTCAGGATCGTGTCCAGTCCTGCTTTCAGATTGTCACGGTCCAAAAAGAGACAGTAGAGCTTGCGCATCCAGCAGTTGAGCAGAGGTATGCGGTCGATCTCCTTTTTGGCGATAAAGCCGCACAGGCCGACCACGTTGGTGTAGCCCAGCAGAATATCGAAATAGCTGCGGTGATTGGAGACATAGAGGACCGGCTGATCCTGGGGAATATTCTCCCGGCCGATGACGGTGACTTTTGCACCGGCCTCCCAGAGGATTAGGCGAAACATAAACTGGACAATGCGCAGAGAGCTTGTGCGCATGGCTTTCTCGTTGAATTTGCCGATCAGCGTTTCGATCAGCAGAAGCGGAATGCCTCCCACCAGAAAGATGACGACGGTGAGGAGGATAACAATAGTACGGATCATCGGATTTCTTCCCTTCATCTAAAGTTAATGGGCAGTTACTGCATCATATAAGTGCTCATGCTGTCCAGAAGCTGTTTTTTCATCTGATAGAGCTCATTGGAGAGATCGATATGGGCGCGGTGAGGATTGGTCAGGCGCTTGCCCTCATCCCACAGCGTATCGAGCTCCTGCCGGCAGTAATCGCGGATATCCATGACGGCGGGGGACTGATAGACGCATTCCCCCTTTTGAAAGATGGGCACAGGCAGCTTGCGGATGGTATAGGAGCCGGGCTGCAGGTAGGTGCGTTTCCAGGTGTCCACCGGGTCGAAGATCATCAAAGGCTTATCGGGATCGTAGACCTCATGCTCCAGGGCAATCAGGTCGGCGATCATCTTGCCGGTTTCTTTGCCGTAGATGCGGTAGACGGTTTTGTTGCCGGGATTGGTGACCTTTTCGGTGTTCTCGGAGAGCTTGATTTTGGGGATAAACTCGCCGGTCTCTTTATCCAGGATGGCTGCCAGCTTGTAGACGCCCCCGAAGGAGGGGCAGTCGCTGGAGGTGATCAGGTTGGTGCCCACGCCCCAGGAGTTGATTGCGGCGCCCTGATTTTTCAGGCTGGTGATCAGATTTTCATCCAGATCGCTGGAGGCAGAGATAATGGCGTCGTCAAAGCCGGCGGCGTCCAGCATCTTCTTGGCCTCTTTGGACAGATAAGCTAAGTCTCCGCTGTCCAAGCGGATGCCGTAGCCGGAGAGAGGGATACCGGCCTCGCGCATCTCCTTGAATACCTGGATGGCGTGGGGAACACCGGAGCGCAGGGTATCGTAGGTGTCCACCAGGAGAATGCAGGCATTGGGGTAGATTTTAGCATAGGTGCGGAAGGCTGTCAGCTCGTCGGGAAAACTCATAATCCAGCTGTGAGCGTGGGTGCCCTTGATGGGAACGCCGAAAAGCTGGCCGGTCAGCACATTGGAGGTGCCGATACAGCCGCCGATCACCGCGGCTCTGGCCCCATAGATGCCGGCGTCAGGTCCCTGTGCCCGGCGCAGGCCGAATTCCATGACGCCGTCGCCTCTGGCGGCGTGAACTACGCGGGCGGCCTTGGTGGCGATAAGGCTCTGATGATTGATGATGGTGAGGATCGCCGTCTCCACCAGCTGGGCCTCCATGATGGGAGCGATGACCTTGACCAGCGGCTCCCTGGGGAAGACCACGGTGCCCTCTGGAATGGCATAGATATCGCCGCTGAAGCGAAAACCGGAAAGATAGGCGAGAAAATCATCCCGGAACAGGCCGGTGCTCCTCAGATAATCAATTTCCTCCGGTCCGAAGCGCAGGTCGCGGATATAATCGATGACCTGCTCTAAGCCGCAGGCGATGGAATAGCCGTTGCCGCTGGGATTTTTGCGGAAAAAGGCGTCGAAAATAACGATATCATCGGATTTTTCCAGGAAATATCCCTGCATCATGGTCAGCTCATACAGGTCGGTCAGTAGGGTGAGGTTTCGTCTGCTCATCTCTGTACTCCTTTGGCGGCGATTTGGCTTTGCTCGGGGACTTGCACAGCCCGGCGGGGCGTCTCGCCGAATCGCTTTTGTGGGCGGCAAAACTGCCGTTTTCTGTTATGGATATTATACCATTTTATTTGCTTTGTACAAGAAGAATTATCGGATGGATTCGATAAAACGGGGATCCAACAGCGTATCCTTGAACTGTTCAAAGCTCCTGCAGTTTTGCAGGGTGTCGATGATGGAGGTCTCTGTCAGCAGCAGAGCCAGAGTCTGGTAGAATATCTGAAAATCGATCAGCATATCCGGCGAGATGGCCATCAGGAAGACGATGTGGACGGTATTTCCATTCCAGGGAACCCCTCCCTGAGATATGAGTACGGCAATGGCATTGCACGTGGCGTTCATATCCGCCGCATGGGGGATGGCAAAGCCGCGGTAGGCTGTGGAGATGGCGGCCTCGCGCTGCATGACACGGCGGGCAAAGTCGGAATCCACATAGCCGTTGCGGTTTAGCAGGCTGCTCAGCAGGCAGATGACTTCTTCGCCGGATCGGACGGCGCAGGTGTCGACCAGAAAATTTTCCGCAGAAAAATAGTAAGAGAAATTTTCGGTCAGATATTTCAGGGATCGGCGGTTCTGCGCGCGGTCGATGGCTCTTCCCACGGCGAGATAATCACGGGCTGTCATCATCGGACTTACATGGACCACCTCCCGCGGCGTGGAAAAAGGACCGTTTAGTGTAGTCACCAGAAAATCATAGCGGGAGGGAGAGGGCAGGTCCTCCATGGCGGAAAGGCTTGTCAAAGTAATCTGGTCGGAGAACCGGGCCAGCAGTTTTTGCGACAGCTGATCTGCCGCGTTCAGATAATCGGGAACCAAAAGCAGACAGCGCAGATATTTTTCGTTTTCTGTCTGCCGTTCGATTTCGGCATACAGATGCAGGACGAGAAAAGAGATCTCGTCCTCGCTGACTTTTCCGCTGATCAGACCGGTCTCCTTCATCAGCTGGATGATATAGATGGCCACATCATACAGAAAGGGTGAGGATTCCCGCAGATCGTCTTTGATGGGATTGACAATCTGGCTGTTGTTGGAGACACGCAGGGTCAGATTTTTCAGATGGAGGGAAAACGTCGTGATAAAATGGTCGGTTCCCAGCATCAGCAGATATTTTCTCTCTACAGCCTGAATAATCTGCTGAACCGTGCATAGAAAGCGTGAACCCAGAGCGGATTCCAGCTGTTCTATGGATGTCTCGGACAGATGAGTAAAGCTGGAACGAACCAGAAGACCAAGCTGCAGAAAATCTTCAGCACCGATGGAGACGGAAAATGCGCTTTCGATGCGCTGGCGAATCGCCTGAACAATCCTGGTGTGCGTACCGTTTCCAAGATCCTTTGGGAATAGGACCGTGGTGTGGGGTGAAACACTGTCTGCCGGCGTTTCCTTGCGGTGCAGTCGATTGACCATGATGAGCAGATGGAGCAGGAGATTGCTGGCGGCAAAATCATTGAGGTGGCAGGAAGCTTCCCGATAGACATCGCTGATAATGGAGAATATTTTCTGCACGTTCTCTTCCGGAAAATAGTTTTTGAGGACATCGATATCCACAAAGTCTTTCTGTTTGGTCTCCTGTATCATATGGTTGAGCAGGCGGCGGAAATCACGTTCTTTTCCGCCCAGCAGAAGTTCGTTGCTGCGGCAATAAAAACGGACATGGAGATAGGCATAGGAGGCGTTCATCTTTTGAATGTCATTTTTTAACAGGGAATAGCTGATGCTGAGCTCATCGCATAGATCATAGAGATTCAGTGAGGGGGCGTTGTCGATCAGGAAACGCTGGATGATGTAGGCAGAGCGCTCCCTGTAGGTCTGCGGCAGCTCGGCGGGCAGGCGCGACAGCAGCGTGCGTGCGGCATCCTGATCCAAAAGATAGCCTTCCGGCGAGGAATGGATTATGGGACGTTTTTCCCCCGCATTGAGGCTGCGCACATAGTTTTGAACGGTACGGGTGGAAACACCCAGCTGACGGGCCAGAGCAGGGCCCGGTACGGGTCTGGTATGCTGTCTCAACAGACGGATTAATTCACGTTGCTTCTCCTGCATGACACTCTCCTTTGCTTTTCCCTTGTCGTTGGTTCTGGTCGGTATTCTCTTAGTATTCTTGCCCGCTGGTTTATAGTATAACAGGGAAGAATAAAAGAGTAAGCCAGACTTTTTCGCGGACAGGCCGAAAAAGCTTGGTTGAAGGCGAGAGAGGAAAACCATATGATGAAAGCACAACAGGATTCGCTGCAAGCCGGATCGTGAGTTGAGAAAAAAGTTGACAAAAAGGAGGTAAATCGATATGGAAAGCATTCGTATACTGCTGTGCTGCGGTGCGGGCTATTCCAGCGGCCTGCTGGCACAAAAAGCAAAAAAGGCGGCAAGAGACAGGGGGATTTCCGCCAGCATAGATGCCCGCTCGGAGGCTCAGGTGGAATCCTTCCTGGAAAAAATCGACGTGCTGCTTTTGGGACCGCACTATGCGTCTTCCCTGGAGAAGTTCCAGGAATTGGCCCGTCCCTATGGGGTGCCGGTGGCGGTGATTCCCCATCAGGTCTATGGACTGATCGACGGGAATGCTCTGCTCGATCAGGCTATTGAGCTCAAGAACAAGAAGTAAAAAGCACGGCGGAGACGGCAGAGCCCTGTCTCCCCGCACTGAAAATACGGAGGTGAAAAGCATGAAGAAGTTTATGGATTGGCTGCAGAACAGTTTTGCGCCGAGGACAACAAAATTTTTTGCCAGACCCTGGATTGCCGCGGTAGGCAGTTCCTTCCAGGTGATTCTGCCCTTTATTCTTACCGGTTCTCTGATCTACGTGTATGCGGTATTTCGCAGCTACATTCCGTCACTGCCCAGTCTGGATTATGTAGAATATTTTACCTTCCGGATGATGGGGCCTCTGGTAGCTTTTGGCGTGGCTTCTCAGGTGATGGAGAAGCTGGGACATCCCGAATACAAGATCACGGCAGGTCTCTCGGCAATCTTTTTCAATATCATGATCTCCAAACCGGTGCTGGAGGACGGCATATGGCTGATCAATCAGAGCAGGCTGGGACCCACCGGCGTCATCCTGGGAATGCTGGCCGGAATTTTTGTTGCCATTGTTTTTCGTCTGATCGGAAAACTTCATCTTTTTGAAAACAATACTTCGATTCCGACTTTTGTGGTTAACTGGATCACCAACATTATTCCGATCTTTTTGGTTTTCTTATTTGGGCAGATCGTCGTATTTACACTGAATATAGATATCTGGCCCTATATCATGGCCCTGTTTTCTCCGATTCAGAATTTTGCGGAATCTCTGCCCGGTTTTGTTCTGCTGGCTTTTGTTCCTGCTTTCTTTTACTCCCTGGGCGTATCCCCCTGGGTGTGGAACAGCATCAGGAGCCCGATTTATGCAGTATTGATGGATGCGAATATTGCTGCGGTGGCGGCAGGATTGGCGGCCACTAATATTTCCACCTCAGAGGTCATGGTTACATCGGCTCTCCTTACCCTGGGCGGTACTGGCTGTACTCTGGCGCTGAATATCTGGATGCTGATGTCGAAGGCCAAGTCCATACGGACTCTGGGGCGGGTCTGCATTGGTCCCTCCTTGTTCAATATCAATGAGCCCATCGTCTATGGAGCTCCCTGCGTATTCAATCCGTTTTTGATGGTCCCCATGTGGATATGTTCACTGGTAGGGCCGATTATCCTGTGGTGTACGCTGAAGCTGGGAATTCTTCCGATTCCGGCATTAAATGTACGTGTCGGACAGATTCCGGCACCGATCTCCAGCGTTCTGGTCTTTGGTACGCTTACGGCTGTCATCGTCTGGGCGGTGCTGATGATATTGTATCTGGCGATTTATTATCCGTTCTTTAAAGTATGGGAGAAGCAGACGCTGGCGGATCACCCGGAAGAGCTGATCGTAAAGACAAAAGAGTGAAGGGATGGCAGACGAAAGGTTGACGGAACATGAATGAACAGGAACAGAAACAACAGAAACGCAAAGAAATGAGTCTTATAGCCATGGAGATTATCCTCCATGCAGGAGATGCAAAACTTCTGGTGGACCGGGCGCTGGAAAAAATGGCGCAGATGGATTTTGAAGGGGCGGAGAAGCTGCTTGAACAGGCCGATGAGGAGATGCTGAAGGCTCACAACTGTCAGACGGACATCATCCAGGACGAGGCTTCCGGCAGCGAGTACCCCAACTGCCTGCTGTTTAATCACTCTCAGGATACGCTGATGAGCTGTATGTCGCACTTTAGTATGGCTAAAAGCCTGCTGATGATTCTGAGGAGCTTTGCCGGCAGGCTCGATGAACTGAATAAGGAGGGAGGTAAATGCCGATGAACAAAGGATTTCCCCGGGATTTTCTGTGGGGGGCATCCACCAGCGCCTATCAGGTGGAGGGGGCCAGCCGGGAGGACGGCAAAGGTCCCTCCTGGCAGGATGAGAAGGTGATGCCGGAGGGAACGACGGATTTTACCGTGGCGGCGGATCAGTACCATCACTATAAGGAGGATGTGGCGCTGATGGCGGAGATGGGGCTGAAGGCATACCGCTTTTCCATTGCCTGGACCAGGATTTTCCCGGAGGGGGACGGTGAGATCAACCCCGAAGGCGTCGCCTATTATGACAGCCTGATCGACGAGCTTTTAGCCCACCGCATCGAACCGATAGTGACCATGTTTCACTTCGACTATCCCATGGGCCTGCAGAAAAAAGGCGGCTGGAGCGTGAGAGAGTCTGTCGACTGGTTTTGCCGCTATGCGGATACTCTGTTTGATCTCTATGGAGACCGGGTCAGATACTGGCTGACCATCAATGAGCAGAATCTTCAAACGCTGTACGGCAGGCTGATCGGCACTTATCACGTCGGGGTGAGCGGCCGGAACGAGCTTCGGGACGTCTATCAGCAGAATCATCATATGTTCGTGGCCCAGGCCAAGGTAATGCAGATGTGTCATCGGCGTTTCCCCGATGCCAAGATCGGGCCGGCCCTGAATGTGGCCCTTGCCTACCCGCGCACGCCGAAGACAGAAGACGTGCTTGCGGCGCAGAATTATAATTCCATCCGAAACTGGTATTATCTGGACGCTCTGGTAAAAGGAGAGAAAAATCAGATTGTCCGCAAATACCTGGCAGATCGGGATGCTTTCCCTGACGAGGAGGAAGATGATTACAGGCAGCTTAAAGAGGCTCGTCCCGATTTTATCGCCTTTAACTATTATAATTCCCTGTGCTGTGAGGCGGACGATGGGAGCGCGCAGGGGATGGACGCCGAGGTGTTCGTGAGCCGAGGCATAGAAGGGCTGTTTAAAGGCTGCAAAAATCCTTATCTGCAGACGACGCAGTACGGCTGGGAGATCGATCCTCCGGGGCTGTTTGCCGTGGCGAGGCAGCTCCAGGAGAGGTACGGCCTGCCTCTTTTGGTGACAGAGAACGGCTTGGGCAATACCGATGAAATGGTGGACGGGCGCATCCACGACTCCTATCGAATCGACTATCTGGCAAGGCACATCGGGATGATGAAGCGGGCGGTGGAGGAGGGCTGCACTTTTATCGGATATTGTCCCTGGAGCGCGGTGGATCTGGTTTCCACCACCAAGGGCATTACCAAAAGGTACGGATTTATCTACGTGGACCGCGACGAGGCGGATGTGCGCCAGTGTAAGCGGTACCGCAAGGATTCTTTTTATTGGTATCAGAAGGTCATTCGGTCAAATGGGGAGGATTATTCTCCCGGGCTTTTGGTTTGAGAGCGATGAAAGCCCTCCGAGTGACTCCGCACGCAGCCTGCCTGTCCATGGAAACAGGGCTTTCATCGCAAATTCAGCAGTTTTACCCTTGACAGCGCTTGTGGTCGCCCTTTATAATAGGTACGGCAAAAGTCAAAGACCGAGAAGGAGACAGTAGCATAGCCTGAAGATGCTGCAGCGAGCCGGTGGTGGTGCGAGACCGGTGCGGATGGGTTATGGCGAAGATCACTCTGGAGTTTCTGACCGAAAGGGGCGGCATAGGCACAACTGTCAGCTGCGCGCCGGGCTTCTTTTAGTAGGCTCAGACGGTTTCCCGCCGTTACAGGGAGCGGATATGCGGCCTTTTGCAAGGCCAAGTATAAGGCAGATAGGTGGTAAACGAAGTGCGCCTTCGTCCTGTTTGGGACGAAGGCTTTTTCGTTTTTGCCCCCGGTTCCGGACCAGACAGATCACCGGGACGGATGTGAATCACACTCAGGAGGTAAAAGATGTACGACAAGGTTTCAACCGATTTGAAATTTGTGGATCGGGAAAAGGAAGTGGAAAAGTTCTGGGAAGACCACCACATCTTTGAGAAGAGTATCGAAGAGAGGGAAGGCTGCCCGACTTACATGTTTTATGACGGACCGCCCACGGCCAATGGCAAGCCCCACATCGGTCATGTGCTGACCCGTGTGATCAAGGATATGATTCCCCGTTATCGCACGATGAAGGGCTACAAGGTGCCTCGCAAGGCCGGCTGGGATACCCATGGTCTGCCGGTAGAGGTAGAGGTGGAGAAACAGCTGGGTCTGTCCGGCAAGGACAAGATCGAGGAATATGGCCTGGAGCCTTTTATCGACAACTGTAAGAAGAGTGTCTGGAAGTACAAGGGAATGTGGGAGGACTTTTCCCGCACCGTAGGTTTCTGGGCGGACATGGATCACCCCTATGTGACCTATGACAATGACTATATCGAGTCCGAATGGTGGGCGTTAAAGCAGATCTGGGACAAGGGACTTCTCTATAAAGGGTTTAAGATCGTGCCCTACTGTCCCCGCTGCGGTACCCCCCTGTCCAGCCAGGAGGTGGCGCAGGGATATAAGGATGTAAAGGAACGTTCCGCCATCGCCCGCTTTAAGGTAAAGGGAGAGGACGCTTATTTTCTGGCGTGGACGACGACGCCCTGGACTCTGCCCTCCAACGTGGCTCTCTGCGTCAACCCTCATGAGATCTATGCCAAGGTAAAGGCGGCTGACGGGTATGTCTACTACATGGCCGAGGCCCTGCTGGACACGGTGCTGGGACGGCTGGCGGATAAGGAGAACGGCGTTCCTGCCTATGAAATTCTGGAAAAATACACCGGACAGGAATTGGAATATAAAGAGTATGAGCCTCTGTTCGACTGCGCGGTGGCGCTGTGCGAGAAGCAGCACAAGAAGGCATTCTATGTGACCTGCGCGGAGTACGTCACACTGACTGACGGTACCGGCGTAGTCCATATCGCGCCGGCCTTCGGTGAGGATGACGCCCAGGTGGGACGCCGCTATGACCTGCCTTTTGTGCAGCTGGTGGATGAGAGTGGAAATATGACGGCGGAGACACCCTGGGCCGGTACTTTTGTAAAGCAGGCCGATCCCATGGTCTTGGAGGCTCTGGACAAGGCGGGGCTTTTGTACGACGCGCCTTCCTTTGAGCACAGCTATCCCTTCTGCTGGAGATGCGATACACCGCTGATTTATTATGCCAGAGAATCCTGGTATATCAAGATGACGGCGGTCAAGGACGATCTGATCCGCAACAACAATACCATCAACTGGATTCCCGAGAGCATCGGCAAGGGACGCTTCGGCGATTGGCTGGAGAATGTGCAGGATTGGGCTATCAGCCGCAATCGCTATTGGGGAACACCTCTCAATATCTGGGAGTGCGAATGCGGTCATCAGGAGTGCATCGGCAGTATCGAGGAATTAAAGAGCAGGTCGAAGAATTGCCCGGACAATATCGAGCTGCATCGCCCTTATATCGACAAGGTGACGATTACCTGTCCTCACTGCGGAAAGGAGATGCATCGGGTGCCTGAGGTCATTGACTGCTGGTTTGACTCCGGCTCCATGCCTTTTGCTCAGCACCATTATCCTTTTGAAAATCAGGAATTATTTAAGGAAGAGTTCCCAGCTCAGTTTATCTCCGAGGCGGTGGACCAGACCAGAGGCTGGTTCTACTCCCTGCTGGCGATCTCTACCCTTTTGTTCAACAAGGCGCCCTATGAGAACGTCATTGTGCTGGGACATGTCCAGGACAAAAACGGACAGAAAATGAGCAAGTCCAAGGGAAATGCCGTGGATCCCTTTGAGGCGCTGGAGACCTATGGGGCCGATGCGATTCGCTGGTATTTCTACAGCAACAGCGCTCCCTGGCTGCCCAATCGTTTCCATGGCGACGCTGTGGTGGAAGGACAGCGCAAGTTCCTGGGAACGCTGTGGAATACCTATGCTTTCTTTGTCCTCTATGCCAATATCGATGAGTTTGACGCCACCAAATATCAGCTGGATTACGCCAAGCTTTCGATTATGGATAAATGGCTTCTGTCCAAACTGAATACAATGGTAAAGACGGTAGATGATGATCTGGCCAATTATCGCATCCCGGAGACGGCCAGGGCACTGCAGTCCTTTGTGGATGACATGAGCAACTGGTATGTGCGCCGCTGCCGTGAGCGCTTCTGGGCTCCCGGCATGGAGCAGGATAAGATCAATGCCTACATGACGCTCTACACCGCCCTGGTGACCACGGCCAAGGCTGCTGCGCCGATGATCCCCTTTATGACGGAGAGCATCTACCGCAATCTGGTCTGCAGCATCGACAAGTCTGCGCCGGAGAGTGTCCACCTGTGTGATTTTCCCAAGGTGGAGGAAGAATTTATCGATGCGAAGCTGGAGGCTGACATGGATGAGGTGCTGCGCATCGTGGTGCTGGGCCGCGCCTGCCGTAATACGGCAGCCATCAAGAACCGCCAGCCCATTGCCCAGATGTTTGTAAAGGGTGCTGCCGAGCTGGGAGAGGAATACCAGGCCATCATCCTTGATGAACTGAATGTGAAGACCGTGCATTTTACCGACGATGTGCGGGCCTTTACCTCCTACACCTTCAAGCCGCAGATGCGCACCCTGGGGCCGAAGTACGGAAAGCTTTTGAATGGCATCCGCACGGCACTGACGCAGCTTTCTGGCAATGCGGCTATGGATTCGTTAAATGCCACCGGAGAGCTTGTTCTGGAGGTGGAAGGTGAGCGGATTGTCCTGTCGAAGGACGATGTTCTCATCGATGCCGCTCAGGTGGAAGGCTTTGTCTCCGAGAGCGACAAGGAGCTGACGGTGGTGCTGGATACGAACCTGACGCTGGAGCTTCTGAAAGAAGGAATGATCCGTGAGCTGATCAGCAAGATTCAGACCATGCGCAAGGAGGCCGGCTTCGAGGTGACCGATCACATTGTGGTCTATGAGGAAGGCAATGAAAAGATTGCCGCCCTGCTAAAGGAGGAACAGACTGAGATCGGACAGGAGGTTCTGGCAGATCGGATTGTCACCGGGCAGACTGCCGGCTATGTGAAAGAATGGAACATCAATGGCGAGACCGCCACGCTGGGCGTGGAGAAGCTTTAATACGGAGGAACATAGAAAGGTTACAGAAAGGTAAGGAAAATAATTGATGATGAATCAGGCTTTTGACAAGGAAGAATTCAAGAAACAGGTGGCGTCCAAGGTAAAATCCCTTTACCGCAAGACCATCGACGAGGCCTCCATGCAGCAGGTATTTCAGGCTGTGTGCTATACGATCAAGGATCAGATCGTGGACGAGTGGATGGCGACCCATGAAGCATTCCGTGAGAATGATTCCAAGATCGTGTACTACCTGTCCATGGAATTTTTGATGGGCAGAGCGCTGGGCAACAATCTGATCAATATGGGCGCCTACGGAGGAGTGAAGGAGGCTCTCAGTGAACTGGGCATCGACCTGAATGTGGTCGAGGATCAGGAGAGGGACTATGCTCTGGGCAATGGCGGCCTGGGCCGTCTGGCTGCCTGCTTCCTGGACTCGCTGGCTACGCTGGGTTATCCGGCTTATGGCTGCGGCATTCGCTACAAGTACGGCATGTTCAAGCAGGAAATCCGTGATGGCTATCAGATCGAGGTCCCCGATGACTGGCTGAAGAACGGCAATCCCTTTGAGATGCGCCGTGACGAATACACCTATGAGGTAAAATTCGGAGGCACCGTTCGGGCAGAACAGAAGCCCGACGGCAACTACACCTATATTCAGGAAAACTGTCAGTCCGTACTGGCCGTCCCTTATGATCTGCCGATCATCGGCTACGGCAACAATGTAATCAACACGCTGCGGATCTGGGATGCCGAGCCGGTGAACACTTTCTGCCTGGAGTCTTTTGACCGGGGGGACTATCAGAAGGCCGTGGAGCAGGAGAACCTGGCCAAGACTATCGTGGAGGTCCTCTATCCCAACGACAATCACTACGCCGGCAAGGAGCTGCGCTTAAAGCAGCAGTATTTCTTCATCTCCGCCAGCGTCCGCGCTGCCGTGGATCGCTATAAGAATCTCCACGGCGGCGATGTACACCATCTGTATGAGAAGGTCTGCTTCCAGATGAATGATACCCATCCCACGGTGGCGGTACCGGAGCTGATGCGTGTACTGATGGACGAGGAGGGCCTGGGCTGGGATGAGGCCTGGGATATCACCACCAAGACCTGCGCTTATACAAATCATACGATCATGGCGGAGGCTCTGGAGAAGTGGCCCATCGACCTGTTCTCCCGGCTGCTGCCTCGCATCTATCAGATTGTGGAGGAAATCAACCGCCGCTTTATGGCGGAGATCCGCAGCCGTTATCCCGGCAATGAGGAGAAGGTGGAGAAGATGGCTATCCTGTACAACGGCCAGGTGCGTATGGCTTATCTGGCCATTGTGGGCAGCTTCTCCGTCAACGGCGTGGCTCGTCTGCACACGGAGATTCTGGAGAAACAGGAACTGAAAGATTTCTATGAGATGATGCCGCAGAAGTTCAATAATAAGACCAACGGCATCACCCAGAGACGTTTCCTGCTCCACGGCAATCCGCTGCTGGCCGACTGGGTCACCGAGAAGGTGGGAGACGGCTGGATCACCGATCTGCGCAAGATCTCCGGTCTGATTCCTCTGGCGGATGATCCGGCCTGCCGCGAGCAGTTCCGTCAGATCAAGAGACAGAATAAGGTACGCCTGGCCAAATACATCAAGGAGCACAATGGAATCGACGTGAACCCGGACTCCATCTTTGATGTGCAGGTAAAGCGTCTGCATGAATACAAGCGTCAGCTGATGAATATCATGCATGTGATGTATCTGTACAATAAGATCAAAGAGAACCCGCAGCTTGACATAGTGCCCCGCACCTTTATATTCGGGGCCAAGGCGGCGGCCGGGTATCACAGAGCGAAGCTTACCATCAAGCTGATCAATTCCGTGGCCGACGTGGTCAACAATGATCCTCAGGTGAACGGAAAGATCAAAGTGGTCTTCATCGAGGACTACCGCGTGTCCAACGCAGAGATTATCTTTGCCGCCAGCGATGTCAGCGAGCAGATTTCCACGGCCAGCAAGGAGGCTTCCGGCACCGGCAACATGAAATTTATGCTCAACGGCGCCCTGACCCTGGGCACCATGGATGGCGCCAATGTGGAGATTGTGGAGGAAGTGGGGGCGGAGAATGCCTTTATCTTCGGCCTGTCCGCAGAGGAAGTGATCCGCTATGAGAACAACGGCGGTTACTATCCGATGGAGGTGTACAACAGCGATCCCGATGTGCGCAAGGTGCTGAACCAGATGATCGACGGCACGTTTTCCGGTGGAGATAAGGAACTGTTCCGCGAGCTTTACGAGTCGCTGCTCAACAGCTGGGGCGGCGGCCGTCCGGACTGCTACTTTATCCTGAAGGATTTCCGCTCCTATGCGGATGCCCAGAAGCGCGTAGACGCAGCTTACCGCGATCAGGAGTGGTGGGCAAAAGCGGCTATCCTCAATGTGGCCCACTCCGGTAAATTCTCCTCCGACCGCACTATCCAGGAGTATGTGGACGATATCTGGCATCTGGAAAAGGTGACCGTGAATATGGATGAAGAATAAAGAAAGCGTCAGAAATAATTTAATATAAGAACGGGAGCGTATCCTCCCGGCACAGGCTCTTCTTTGGAAAGCTATTTTAGATCAAAGCTATTTCCGGAGAAGAGCCTTTTTTGCATGCCGGAGTCAGTGGTGAGACAATGATTTGAAAAGGAAAACAGGCCCTTGATCGATGAGATCAAAAGCCTGTCCCGGTAACTTTTTGAAAACCCTGTAAAATTATGTTCTGCGATTATTCCTCGCCGAAGCCGCTGTCAATCAGAGCGACCAGCTCATCCACGGCCTTGACCTCGTCGTCGCCCTCGGCAGTCAGGGAAACCTCCGTGCCCTTGCTCAGAGCCAGGGTCAGAAGCATCAGAATGGACTTGGCATCAGCGGATTTGCCAGTCTTCAGGTTCTTGATGGTGATCTTGGAATTGTAGCCCTTGGTGGCAGCTACAAACACGGAAGCGGGACGGGCATGCAGTCCAGTCTTATTGACGATGGTGGTTGTTTTCTCGTACATAGAAGTTACCTTGCCTTTCTTTCAACAATATGCAGCCGAAAAAGCTTGCTGTTATCAGTTTAGCATATTATGCCGGTCCATTCAAGTGTCAAAGGGAAAGAAAAATAAACTTTTTTTTATACACTTTACTTTTGGACAACGAAATAGTAGAATAAAAAGGAGATAAGAAGAAAGGCGAAAAAGATGAAGATCCGACTGATTGCGACGGACATGGACGGCACGCTGCTGGATGATGAGAAGAATGTGAGTGAACGCAGCCGAAGGGCGCTTATGCAGGCTGCGGAGAAAGGGATACAGCTGGTTCCCGCCACCGGGAGGATGC